>QMVA01000001.1 GCA_003660865.1 Candidatus Nanohalarchaeota archaeon
AATCTGCGATTTTTAGGATTGCGGAATTGGTACCCAATTCCTAATTTCGCAATGTAGGAAATCGGTACGATTTGCGAAATTTTGAAAATTTGTACCAAATTTCCAATTTTCGAAATTCGAAATAGGTGAACATTTCGAAAATCCAGGAAATCTTCGATTTCCCCGGATAGATTAACGTCTCTTGGTTTTAGGTTAAATTTGTCCATTTAGTAACGATATTAACTATAGTGTTAGATTTAGCTTAAATACTCTTCTGATAGAATTATTCTAATATGAATATTTCGGCTGTGTCCCCAATGTTAATGTTGTGCTTTTCTGCGTATCTTCTGTTGACTTCGAGGACGTATCTGGAATTTGTTTCTGGGCCGTATGTGGGACATGCGGGGGTGTTGCAGGGTTTTGCTTCTTTTTGGATGTAGATGATTTTGCTGTTGGCGTCCATCCAGATGATGTCAAGAGGTATCAAGGTGTTTTTCATCCAGAACCTGTGTGTGTCGTCGTTTTTGAAGATGAAGAGCATGCCGCATGATTCGCAGAGTTCGGTTCGGTGCATCAGTCCTGTGGTGATTTCCTTTGGTGTTGTTGCGAGTTCGATTTCTATGCAGGTGTTTTCGAAGCATATTGTGTCCTGGTTTTGTCTTTGTGCGGCGGTTAGGAATAAGATGGTGAATCCTACGATTATTAGTGCGTAGATTGTTCTTTTGATTGGGGCTTTTTTGTTTTTCATACGATTTGTTTTTGGTGTCGTTATTTAAATTCCTATCTTCTGATGTGTCCCCAACATATTTAATCTGTGGGGTGCAAGAATGTATTATGCATGTTGCGCGTAATCTTTGGGTTCATAATGATAGACTTCGAATTATCTTGCAAGATGGTACTTGTCCATGACAAATTCCTTAAAACCGATAATCTTGACATTGTACATTGAAGAAAGCTCATCGAGTAAATCATCTTGTTTCTTGTTTTTATCGTCAGTGTATTTACACTCAATAATATTCCTGCCAAACACAAAATCAAGTTCAACTGAATCTTTCATGTAATACATGGGGTTTTTATCTTTTATCCTCAAAAACACGATGTTTTCAAATAAAGATCCTGTGTCCTTAAATCCTGCTAGTACATTTCTTATGCCTGTGTCAGAAAAATACACTTTTCTCGGCGCAGCCATTCGCTCATTAAGACTACCATGCTTGCCAATCATATAGACAAGATAGGTATCTTCAAAATAAGATAAATACCTACGCACACTATCTACAGATATCTTGAGGATGTTCGCAAGCTTATTGTATGTCAATCTTTTGCCGACTCTTTCTGAAAGAAGCTTAAGCAAATTAAAAACTATGGTCTTATCTTTAATATTATGGTAAGCTATTATATCTTTATAGACAATACTTTCAACAAGCTCTTTAAGATAGTCAATGTCCGGTTCCAATACATACTCGGGCATGCCTCCATTTTTTAGATAATCATCAAAATATGTTTTCATAAGCGCATAATCGTACTTTTTTACTTTTATTTTCCTGAATTGAAGAAATTCCTGAAAATCCAGAGGCATGACTTCGATTGTCTTTGTTCTCCCTGTGAGGAATGCTTTTTTGTCTTTCAGTACAGAAGCAGACGAAGAGGATATAATTATCTTAAGATTCGTCATATCATAGAGGTTTTTAATCTCCTGCTGAAAGTTCTTTTTGTATGTGACTTCGTCAAGAAATAGGTATGCTTTGTCATCAATTGGAATCTTCTTCATTTCCCTGTAAGTTTCAATGATATCTTTGATAGTGTGGTTTTCGAACTCAAAATTATCAAGAGATGCGTAGAACACTTTTTTTGCAGGCACTTTTTTGAGAAGTTCAGTAATTGTCTGTTTAATGAGTGTTGTTTTTCCTACTCTTCTGATGCCTGTAATGATGATAACATTTTTGCGGTCAATATCTTCGATTATTTTGTCAAGATATTTAGGTCTCTGTATTGCACTAAAATCGTAAGTGTCAAACCACCAAGGATTATATTGCTCAAGTACTTCTTTCATGGTGTAATTATAGTTGGTTTATATTTAAATAGTTTACGATGGTATCGACAACAAATAGGTGGTTGTTTACGAGGGTAACGTAAACAATTCCATACGGGCGATAAATGTGCTCCTAACATATTTAACCTGCTGGGCGCAAGAATATGCTATGCATGCTACGCGCAATCTCCACATTCATAAGACCAGTACTTCGAATTCTCTTACAAGATGGTACAGGGTTAAAAGTCCGTTCAGGGTTGTGTTTAATTTTTTCGTGATATATTCTGTCAGGTATTGTCCTTCGCTTGCGCTTAAAAGGGTGCTTCTTCGCGCGACAGGCATGAAAGTCGGTGCGAATACGTCGATTGCGCTTTCTGTAACTTTTGATATATTCTTTCCTGAGCTTATAGAAATCGGTGAGAATTGCATAATTGGTTATAATGCAACGATACTTGCGCATGAGTTTCTTATTGATGAATACCGTACAGGCAGGGTGAATATTGGGGATAATGTGATGATTGGCGCAAATACAACTGTGCTTGCCGGTGTGACGATTGGGGATAATGCGCAGGTGTCTGCGATGACGCTTGTGAATAAGGATGTTTTGAAAAATGCGAAAGTGGGTGGGGTTCCATTAAGAAGTATTTCGAAATAATTGCCAGAAATGCGCTTTGCCTGAAAATGTTGATTTTTGTAAATATAGTGGGGACTTTGTTTGGGTTCTGGTATTACAAGTTCCAGCTTGCGTCTACGCCGCTTGTGAAACTTGTTTTTGTGCCTGATTGTCCTATTTATACGCTGCTTTTCGCGTGCTTTCTTGTGCTTCATTTCATGGGGAAGAAGAGTGCTATACTTGCGACTGTGACTTTTATCGGACTTGTTAAATATGGGTTTTGGACCGTGCTTGTGATATCGCTGTATTGTGAATACTATGCTGCAAGCGATTTGTTTTTGTATGTGGTGCTATTCATTTTGCATATAGGGATGATTGCGCAGGCGTATGTTATCCCGCAAATATCGGGGTTTTCTAAAGATGCGCTGATGATTGCGCTTGTCTGGTTTCTTGCAAATGATGTCATGGATTACTTTTTTGGTACTGCGCCGTACCTGCCAGATTACATGTATCATAATCTTCTTTTTGTTGAAAGTACTTTAATGACAATAATCTTAGTGATATATTCAAGGAAATCTATGTGATGTATATGGACTGGTTCGTACTTTCACTTATTGGTATGGTTCTTTATGGAATCCAGAATTTCATATACAAAGTTGTTGCAGAGAAAAGGCTGAATTCCGGTCTTGTGCTGTTGACAAGTTTTGTTACCGGTGCGATTCTTTCGGGGGTAGTCCTTTGTTTTTCTTTTAAATCGCAGGATAACTATTCTGTGATATTTGCGTTTGCGGTTTTTCAGGCATCATTTTATCTCATATCGCGCTATGTCAAGATCGAATCGTTCAAATATATACCTGCGGTAGTGGCTTTGCCTATATCCCGTGTCCATTTTGCACTTACGGCACTGCTTGGGATAATCATATTGAATGAGCCATATAAGTCATATACTGTGCTTGGAATATTTCTCTTTTTGGGTGTGGTATTTATTTTGTCTAAAGGGTCTCATGTGAAAGATATAAGAGAATCGAATTTCAGGTCCGGGTTTGCATTGGCAATAGCGACTGCGTTTTTTACTACGATATCAGAGTTTATGGTGAAAATCGCGGCAGTGCAGTATGATGTGAATCTGTTTATGTTCATGAGTTATGTCTGGCTTACGATTCCTTCCCATATCCTCAATCGGAGGCTTAGTGACGAGAGAGATGACAGGAGAGTTGCGGTTATGTCCGGTGTTTTGATTGGGCTTTTTAATTTTGCTTCGTTTTTTACGGTTATGTGTGCACTCAAAGCAGGTCCTGCTTCTGTGATATTTCCTGTTATCGGGCTGAATATGCTGATTACTATTTTTCTTACGGTGATAATATATCATGAAAAGGTAACTTATCAGAGGTTGGCTGCTCTCGTTCTTTCAATTGTTGCAATCATCCTGTTAAGGCAATAAGGGTTGTCTGTAAATCTATTTATACGACCTCGTTCAAAGAAAAGTTATGAGTAATACGATTCCGAAAGCCCAGTCCGGTCTGGAACTGATGATGCTTATTTCATATTCGTTGCTTGTGTTTTCAGTGATTTACATCGTATTCCTCCAGAGCAGTTTCACTACGATTAAGGAAAAAAGAGTTATGGAGTCACAGAAACTTGTGGAGATGATAGGATATGAGATAGATATTGCAACAAGTATGGGTACTGGTTATTCAAAAAATGTGACTCTTTCTGATACGATATTGGGGGAGACATATAATGTAATTGTAGTTAGTAATCTTGTCATTGTGAATTCGTCACAAAGTTATACGGCCTCTATAATCACGTCGAATATAACAGGAACAATCCTGCCTGGTGACAATAGGATAGAAAACAGGGATGGTCAGATATATGCAAATTTGTAAGATGAGAAAAAGTCAGGTGTTGAGTCCTGATTTTACAATGAGCTTGGTAATATTTACGGCGATATTATTTTTGAGTTATACTGTATGGAATACATCGCAAGAGAAATCGATGCGGTTTTATGATACTGAACAGATGCAAAAGAAAGCGTTATATGTATCAGATATACTTCTGAATACGCCGGGTATTCCGCCGGACTGGAATACATCCAATGTACAGATGGCGGGCTTTAGAAATGTCGATTCAAGCACTTTGGACAGCGACAAACTGATTAATTTCAGACTGCTTGAATATAATCGTTCGAAAGAAGTTCTTGGTCTCCGGTCGTATGATTATTGTATAAACATCACAGATCCGGAGGGTATGCTGCTGAAGTTGGATGGTGTCGTGACGGGTACTGCGGCAGTTTTCGCGACAGGCACCGATGATAACATAATAAAGGACTTTCTGGAAAATTACCAGAATGATTGGGATTACTACTGGGCAAGACCAGGTGCTGTGCCATCAAATAACGCTACTCATGTTTATCAGGATCCAAATCAAAATGACTTATTTGACGTACTAATCGACAATATCTCAAGTTATAACACAATAATTATTGAAGGTATAAACGCATTGACAGTAACGGCAGCAGACGAAGTAAAAATACAAAATTTCGTTAGCGTTGGCGGGACATTTATAGATATCCAGGACGATCATTTTGCGCAGCTTATTAAACACTTTGCGAATGTACCTGACGGAGAAAGTGCTGACAATTCAGATGAAATAGGAACAGCTATCAAAAAAGATATACTGCTTCCTGAGAAGGACGTTGGTGAGACAGTTACTTTTGAAACAGCAAAATTCAGATTCAATATGTCTGAAGTAGACAAGGCAATTGTGGAAAGCGATGGGCATGCAGGGTATTGCATAGTATGCCTCTGGTACTACGGCAGCGGAAAGATATATTATTTGCCTGATGGGAGCAAAGACAACACTAAAGCCCCAGTTGATGGCATGGATTTTGATGGGATAGAGCTAATATATGGGAATGATGAGACATTACAGGCGGATGATGTCGTGCCAATAAGGCGCCTCATAACTATAGCTGGTGGGCAGGTTCCCAAAATAGGTTTAATGAATCTCTATATATACAAATAAAGGATGATAAATATGACAGTCCAAAAAAAGGCAATAATGTTTACGACAGATGCTTTAATAGGGATGTCTCTTTTGATTATTGCCGCAGCAATCATTTTCTCGCAGGATGCTTCCAGAATGCCTTATAGGTATACGTTTGAGCAGGCGAATGTCATATCTGAAGATTTTGTAAGTATGTTGTCATCTATCGAATTCAGCAGTGTAAATGAGACACTTAGAGAATCAATAATCTCTGACACAAATGTGAGTTCAGATGACTATGGTGAAGATTTAGTATATATTATTGGCGCGTTGTGGGCAGAGAATTCAACGATATCAATGAGCTATGCAAGACAACTTACACAGGCATATATTGGTGCGTTGATACCAGTAGGATATAGCTATGGCCTGTTTATTGATGATGAGGAAATATATTCTGATTCCAAGGGGGATTATGGGGTACTTTCAGCATCAAAGCGCATGATTTCAGGTATCCATGAGGGACTTCCCACGAAAGGAATCTCAACGAGAGTATCAATAAGCAATATCCTCTCGAAAAATACAGCAAAATTCATATATTTCGGCGGGTTTGTGGGCGAAGGAAATATCACAAAAATATTCATGCTTCCGGATGCAGTAGGCAGTGTGACTAATGTCTATATTGAAATGGATGCCGGGACCAATTTCACAATGAGTGTCAACGAAAACTTTGCAGGTACATACACAATGAGCAGTATGGTTCCGATGTATGCAAATAACTGGACAATGCCTTCATCATATTATTCACTATTTAGTCCCCGGGAGAACACAATCCAAATCAATTTTACGGACGCGCAAAACAGCTATATTGGTGGCGGATATATTAAAGTCGCGTACAATACCTCGCAAATGGATACGACTATGATTGATTTGGATAACGGCAATGTATCGGAAAGGTATGGTTTTCCCGGTATCAATGGTTTCATAAATCTATACTCATCGTTTTATGTGCCTGGTACTCTTAATTCAATGCGCATCTATCTGCACATTTTCAATCCCTATACGACTTTCTTATATGTAGGCAATACAAGAGTGTATCAAAATCAGACAAATCAGACGCAACATATATACATAAATGATACCGCTCTTTCATCCATGCTGAATTATGCATCAATGAGCGAAGCTACGATACCTATTCGTTTTGGTGTGAAGAATATGACGGGACTGGGCTTTGGAAGTGATGTGGTTGAAGTTACGGATCTTTCCGGGAGTATGGGTACTTTTGATGTGCAGCCAGGAAATCAGGAACGTATTGCTGTGGCTAAGGTATGTGACAAGGAGTTTGTGGATACAGTTTTGGCTAATGAGGGCCAGAGAGTCGGGCTTATAGCGTATGGCACAAGTACTGACAACAGCAGGACAGTGTATCTTACAGATAATAATGTGACATTAAAAGCTATGATTGATGGGTATGATCATGATCTGAGTTGGACGTGTATCTCCTGTGGTGTGAAAAGCGCAACAGATATGCTTGTGTCAACAATCAATGTAACCACAGTCGTAAACAATGGCACCATATGGTACTATAATGACAGTTATCTAAACACAGAACCGCCGGATGACAGTGAAGGACGCAAATGGTATGAATACAATTATACTCTCACTTCCGAATGGGATACAGGAAACGGTGTCTTCGGTGCAGGATCAGCATCAATGCCTATAACAACGTTACTCACAACAGCAGGAAGCAGTGGAAACCGAACTTATGTTAATCTGTGGGATGATAACATAACTACAATTCCTGTCAGTTTTGAGACAGGATATAACTCCACAGCAAATACATATGGTTGGAACATGGGAGACGATGGCTGGGACCACGATTTGCAGGACAATAGTGGTCCTTATGGATATGATGACAATATTGATTACAATCTTGTGGTCAACGGGATGCTGGAGTTTGATACAAGAACAGGTGCACCTGCACGGAACCGGTGCGCTGGTTACGATTGCTCCGGAGCATACGGGATTCAGATGGATATAACACCAGAGGCATATAGTATTTTGTCAAGTTCAGGAATGGCAAAACTGTCATTCAAATATGAATGGGACGGAAACGATGATCCTTTTTGGAATAGCGACGAAGTCTGGATCAAGGCACGATGGACAAGTCCGACCACAGGTATTCATTATCTTGGAAGTGAACTTTCCAGCGCAGGAGGCGACACAACTCCAGAAATTGATTTTCGTGACAATCCGAATAATGATATCCCTCTAACAAACACAGTTCACACTATGACAAATAGGATTGAAGGTCCCGGGACATACTATCTTGAAATAGGAGGCAAATTATTGGCAAGTTGGTGGTCTGGTTCTAATAAATGGGGCTACTTCAGGTTTGACGATATTCTTTTGGAAATCAAAAACGGAACAGATACATACTATTTTAGGAAAAATTTTACTATAGATGATGTGAACAAGGTTGGCAGAGGTTTCCTAAAAGTTGTATCAGATGACATGGCAGATATATACTTGAACGGAGAACTGATAGACGCGGATCCCGGACCAGAACATGATGCAGATTACTGGAATCGTATTGAGTTTATCGACAGGTCTTATTTCAGGCAAGGAAGCAATGTTTTATCTGCTAAATTATATAACACTATAGGTTCTACGCGATTTGACCTGAAACTTGAAACATTCAATAATTCAAGGAACAGGGCAATGTTGATTATGAGCGATGGAGGCGCAAATAGGTGCTTTGGCGCTTGTCCTGAAGGCGCAAAAAAGCAGGCAATAAACTTTGCATGTGATGCTTATGAAAATTATGGGATAATATCTCATGCGGTTGGTTTTGGTGTGCCCCCGTCACTTGATGAGGAGACTCTCCAGAGTATTGCGGATTGCGGACGGGGCATGTATCGCTCAAGCAATAATGCGGATGAGTTAAAACAGATATATCAGGATATCGCAAATGCAATGATAAGCTACACTACCCAAAGGTCAAATATTACAGGTGAGTATACAATCACGACACTTTACCCCGATTCGTATATAGAATATAATTATACGCCATCTGTTGATCTTGATTATGGTGAAATATCACTTACGTTTGATAGTCTCACGTTTGGTGAAACATCCGGCAACCCAGGTGTGGAAAGCCCAAAAAACGGCTCATACTGGATTCCGCCATCTGTTGAAGTCATTGATGCAAAAGCAACATCGTATTCTTCAGAGTTCTGGACAAGCATTCTAAACGTGAGAAACGAAACGTCCGGTTGGGTTAATGTATACAACTTAAGTACGTATGGAGATGATTTTACAAAGTTCGGTGATCCATATATTGTCTTCATGCCTGTATCGCTCATAGGGCAGAACCAGACCAATTATGTGCAGATAAATACTGGCACCAATGAAACATATTTCACTGGCGGGTCGCCTGACAGTAAGGTGATATATACTATAAAAATCAAGGGAATTGCGAGTTACGGTGAGATATCTCCCAAGGCAGACGGGTGTGAATGGGTAGTGGAGCAATACAACGGCAATAACGCTACAATAAAAATTCCATCGGACTATAACGGGACGAAGACTTGCGAGTTTTCAAGTGCGCAAATAGTCTATGATCATGATGATTCAATAGACAATGCGGCAATCTTACTGCTGCAGCAACTTGATGTGACGGGCGATAACAGAATAGATATTGCGATAGACCAGACTAATATCAATATATGTATAATAAAAGTTACAGATATCCCATGGATGTGGGGACCTGCGATTTTGAAACTTGAAATATGGAAGTAATTATATGCCTAAAGGATTTGCTTATACTCTGTTTGTGCTGACAGTAACATTATCGTTAGTTACGATGATAAGCATACATGCATCATCTGAAAATACTATTGAAACACCATCGAGAATCAGGAGCAGTCTGTTGTTAACTGTCTTGAATGATATAAATGATGACCTCTCGAGAAGTTCATATATCGCAACTAAAAGAGCAATCTTAAGTTTAGTTGACTATATGGTAACTAATGGAACATTTATTAATGATACGGAGTCTGCTATATTTTATGCGAGTACAACCGGAGAGTATAATGGATCAGCACTTTCATTAATGGAAAACACAACAATCAATGACTGGACTGTGTCAATACAGGATATACTGGGTAAAATGGGTGTAGAAGGTACGGTTACTCTTGAAAGCTACACAATCAGGCAGAGGGACTTATACAATATCGAGCTTGCAACGGTCTATGAGTTGGATATTTATGATCCTATCTCTACAATTCGCATGAAAAGGAATACAACGCAAAATGTGACGATTGATTATAATTCTTTTGAGGATCCTCTTAACACTGTCAAGAGTAACCTGCTGTTTTCAACGGCATATCTGATGTGCAACATGTCCGGAGCATACGGCAAGGCGCTGGTGTCGGAAACAAATGCAACGAACTGGACTGTCGGGAGAGTATTTAAGTCAACTGGTCCGGGTGATATTGTTTCGTTGTCGAGTAGCGTGAGGGCTGGAAGAATACTTATTACGCACAATATCTCAAGCTATGCACTGTCTGACATAGAGGAGTTTAAAGGCGTGATATCTGAAACATCCGACGACCTCGCAGGTGTTACGATACCAAAAATCATAGGGACAGGCGATGCTTGTTCTAATACTGATGGGTCTTATATCGCGGCGATGAGTACAGAGATAGATAGATGGATAAATAGTATCATGACGTCTCAAGGAACTACATGTTTCATTGAACATGAATTAGGACCTACGTTCTTTGATCGCATGGAGGGAAATATAACGTATGGCAGATATAGCGGACCTGGAATTGCAACGTTTATAGACCCTACTATCCTGCCGAAAAACCCGCAAAAAGAACTTGATTTTGTATACTGGAGCCCGTAGTGGACTATTCAATAATTACTGGCGCGTTTTTGTCCCGATTAAACATCTCAAAGTACAATCCTTTTATCTTTTCGAGTTCCTGTCTTAAGACTTCACTTTCATTCTGGACAGCGCGCATTTTTCTTTCCAACATGTCGCTTGTCATGCCGTTTCCGGATTGAATCATCTCAATTTTCTCTGTGAGATTCTTAAGTTTCTCATCATACATTTTTTTATTATCATTTGAGTTCGCGCCTGATTTTTCTTCTTTTTTTGCGTAGTTTTCCAGTATTGTTTTGACGTCGTCAGCAAGTTCTGTTTTTGTATCTTTCAGCAAAATTATGTCGCTTTCAATCTGTGAAAGCCGCTCTACAATTGGGTTGACTGTGGTTTTAATTTTTTCATGAGCACTTTTGCTGACTTCGAGATGTCTCTGTTCAAGTTTCCTGTTCAAAAGTGCGACTGATTTTGCAATCTTATTCTGGTTCGATACATGGGGCATGAGTTTATTGTCAAAGAGATCCTCTACTTCTGAATAGTTTACTTTCTTTTCGGATTTCTTTATGTTGTTCTTCAATTCGTTAATGTCGCTTAATATTTTTGCCTTGAACTCAGCAAATTCCTCGTAATTGTGTGATTCACTTTTGCTTTTTCCTGTTTTCTTTGATGTGTCTGAGATATATTTCTTCAGAGGAAGCAACTTTGCGTTGAATTCATTTCTTAAGGTATACATCAAGACTTTCTGTTTCAGTGTCTCGTTTTTGACTTTTGATTTAATGTCAGTACTTAATGTGTTAATATTCTCAACAACATCCGATAGTTCGGCGGTGACAGTTTTGTTGACTGCGCTATCAACATCATGCGTTATCCTATCTTTCACATAATCTTTATTATTTGCAACATGGTTTTCGATATCAGTAATCCTTTTCTCTGTCCTGTTATGTACCTGATACAACTTAGATACATTTTCTTTCAGTACTGGAATGTACTTTATATAATCTGCGCCATTAGAGTTCCGTGAATCCAACTTACGGGATAACTTTTTCTCTACGGATTGCATACTTGCTATCATGTTGTCAATATCGCTGAAGCGGCCCTCAAATTCATTGCTTTTGCTCTTCAACTTATTCAGCAGTTTAGTTGTATGGTCGAGTGTATTCAATCTTTTTTTCTGGTCCTCGATACTCTCTGAAAACTGCTCAACTTCTGCTTTTATTTCGTCGAGCAGTTTGACCTTTTTAGCGAGTTTTGAATTTTTCCTGTTGCATGCGGTAATATCATCTGATAATTTGTCCAGTTCTTCGGAGGAAGCGCGGGAATGCTCAAGATTTTCAATCTTTTTTTTCATTTCGTTTAGTATTCCTAATTGATTGTTCATTGAGTTCAGTTTCAGTTTATCAGCCGCGTCCTGTTCGCGAATCCTCCTGAGTTCTGTTTTTGTCTCTTCGAGCAGTTTGACCTTTTCGGCGAGCTTTGAATTTTTCGTGTTGCATGCGGTAATGTCATCTGATAATTTGTCCAGTTCTTCGGAGGAAGCGCGGGAATGCTCAAGATTTTCAATCTTCTTTTTCATATCGTTTAGTATTCCTAACTGATTGTTCATTGAGTTCAGTTTCAGCTTATCGGCCGCGTCCTGTTCACGAATCCTCCTGAGTTCTGTTTTTGTTTTGTCGAGCAGTTTAATCTTTTCTTCGAGTTCGCCTGTATTCTTTTTGCATCCTGCGATTTCATTCGTCAACTTGTCGATTTCTTCTTTGTTTGTATCCAGAAGACTACGGGCAATGTCCTGTTTCATGTGCCTTATCTTTGAATCGAGAACAGTCACAAGTTTTTTATCCATTACCCTGAAGCCATCAACAATTTTCGCCTGCTCGCCAAGTTGCCGAAGTGTTTTTTCGTTGTTCTCACTAATCCTTGATTCAAATTCTTTTGCACCTTTTCTTGATGCCTTAACAAGACTTTCTACTTTATCAACTACATCTTTCAGGGTTGCGATTTCTGCCTTAACAGCATCAATTTCTGCTTTATCAAGGCTTCCATTTGAACCAGTTCGGGTTGAAAGCATTGATTTGAATTTATTGTCTCTTTTTTCAAGGTCGCTTTTTATGGTGGAAACAAATTTCCTGAATTCTGTATCTATATTGTTATATTTGCGCTCAAGGTCAATCATCTTTGAGGCATTGTTTTTTGGACTCTGATTTTCTGCTATTTTTTTAATTGAATCAAGTTCTGATTTAAGGGATGAGATGCTTTTCTCAAAATTTGTTGTGTCTCTTTTCGCATCCGGGGCTGTAATCTTTGTGCTTATCATCTTTATGGCGCCGGAGAGTAATTTCATTTTGCCTTGAAGAGTTTCCATGTCGTCTGTGAGTTTAAGGATTTCGTCCTGGGCCTGTATTGTCTCTAGTTTTGTGATTAACTCAAGATCTTCCATCTCGCGCAGTTTTTCCTGAATCTGTGCAAGTCTTGCCAGTGACTCTTTTAAATCTTTTATCTCACTTGTTGCTTTGATGCTCTCTTTCAGTTTGTCCAGAGAGTTTTCTAAGATAATAACCTTTTTTTCAATTTCAATCTCGACACTCTTTTTCTGAATATCTAATGGCATCTTCTCTGCTACAGATTTTGATGAATTCCTGCTTGTGAACATTACATTCCTCTCTCAAATTATACTGCTTTTCTTATCTGTGTATGTTGTCAAAGCCACATATATTACCTGTGCATGTACCTTTGTCACATAGGTTCAAGGCAAATTGATTTTTGTTGAACGTTGCTCCTCGTTATGTTTTGACTTGACTATGTTGTATTAACGGTGATTCATATAGAATAATGACGTTCTATATATAAATAATTTATCTGAGTCAATATCGAAAAATAAGGATTGTATAGTTGAAGAGATTCGTTTTAAGTATAGACCCGTGCTAAGAATTATCTTCTATTTTTTCTTCTTGGAACAATCGCCATTAATAAAGGTTTCTGAAACATAACTTATCAGTAATAAAACGTATAGCTGTCCTCAAAGTAAGGAGTTGCATTTCGATGTCATGGACAAAAATTTCTGGATTTAAAAAGGATATTATACATAAAAAAACGAGCATTGCACTTATAGGATTAGGGTATGTAGGACTGCCACTTGCCATGACTTTTGCTAAGAAAGGGTTTAATGTGTATGGTTATGATGTTGACAAGGCTAAAATACAATCCTTAAAACGCAGGGAAAATTATCTTGAAAGCGAAGTGTGGATGACAAAGGTACTCAGGAAATCGCAGACATTTTGCCCTTCGGTGGATGTTGAAAATTCAGGTATTCACGACATAATTATTGTTGCAGTTCCCACTCCTGCTGATCCGGTGACTAAACGGCCAGTTTATGACTATATAGAGTCTTCGGCGAGAGCTGTTGGCGCGAATCTGAAAAAGGGCAGTCTTGTCATTCTTGAGTCAACAGTAGGGCCTGGCACAACAGAGGGGCTGTTCAGAAAAATTATTGAGTCTGTGTCGGGCTTAAGGGTCGGGCATGACTTTGGCCTTGGCTATTCACCGGAGCGTGTCAACCCGGGCGATGAAGAGCACAGGATAGAAAACATCCCGAAAGTCGTGAGCGGCATAGATGATGCGAGTGCTTGTGCTTGTGCCTGTATCTACAGCCAAATCGTTCCTTCAGTCTATAAGACACCGACAATAAAAGAAGCAGAACTCACCAAACTTCTTGAAAATATCCAGAGAGATGTGAATATTGCTCTTGTAAATGAATTCGCAAAAATCTGCGATATACTCGACGCAGATGTCACAAAAGTTATCGAGGCTGCCTCTACAAAATGGAACTTTTACAGTGTCTTGCCCGGATGCGGTGTAGGTGGTCATTGCCTTCCTGATGACCCGTGGTTTCTCATGCATGAGCTCGAAAAAAAGGGATATACTTCGGAGTTGATTAAAACAGCAAGAAAAACAAATGATGAAATGCCTGCATATACGGCGCGCAAGGTGAATCTGCTTCTTGGCGGAAAACCAAATGGTGCGAAGATAGCGATACTTGGTCTCGCATACAAAAACGATTCGTCGGATGTGCGGAACACCCCGGCGAAAGCGATTGTTGATGAAATAAAGAATATTGGCTATACAAATCTCATAGCTCATGACCCGTATGTCAGTAAAGTAGAGTGGATAGAGACAGATACTTTTGAGAATACAATAAAAGACGCGGAACTTATAATTGCCACAACATCTCACAAATGCATAAAGAGCATGTCTGCGACTGACCTGAGAAGGCTCGCGCCCCAGACATCAGTGATTGACGGCAGGAACATGTTCGACAAGAGTCAATTCCTGAAAATGCATATAAAATATGCAGGGATCGGGCGGTGATGAGATATGGGATTGCCAATATTAGTACCTGTCATCGGATCACAAATCATTTTCGGGGCTTTTGCAAAACTCAAAAAGAAACCGTATGTTCTGCCTGCTAAGTGTGATTATAAGCCGACTATCTGTGTTGTGATTCCTGCAAAAAACGAAGGTCTGCGTATTCAGTATGCTTTGGCGTCACTTGAAATGCAGACGTATCCTGTTGAGAAAGTATATGTGATTGACGACGGTTCAGAAGACAATACAATTGAAGTAGTGCGAAAAATGAATATTCTGATGAAGGACACTGAGATTGAACTATATGGCCATAAGAGGTCACACGGCAAAACACCGGGCGTAAAGTTTGCAACAAGAACAGCAACCACAGATAAAATAATGGTACTTGATGCAGATACAATACTTTCAGATCCGCACTACATTGAAAAAATCGTGAGGGCACACTCGGATCCAAAAACAGGGTGCAGTTATGGTGCAGTTACGCCGTTCTCAAGGAAAGAGCAGCTAAAAACGCTGTTTGAGATGCTTCTAACAAAACATTATCCAGTCTCAAGAGAACTTATCATGCAATACAAAAACAAAGTGAAAATGCGCCCTGTTGATAAAATAAAATATTATCTACTTCGCTGGCCAGTTGAGAGATATCGTGAAGCACTGTACCTTACGGACCAGTACTTTTCGAAGGACAGCGCACTACGCGTCTATGGTACGACACTTTTTCCTATAGGATGTGGGGTGCTGTATGACAGGAAACTTCTAAAGAGCCAATTCGATATCTATGAGAGTACACTTGGCGACAATCTTACGACGTCAGAAGATATATTCATTGGATTTTCACTTGTGAATGAAGGCTACAAGAACGTACAAATAGCAGACGCAAAAATGATAAGTGCTGAGCCGCGCGTTGACAGGCTGCCAAGACAGCTTTTCTTATGGACATCTTCATTTTTCCAAAGTGCCTACTACTTCAGAAATATGACATTTGCCCTGAAACGCAAAAACAACAGACCTGCTGTTGGCTGGGTAATACTTCCGCCTATCTTTGAAAAAATTACATATCCTCTGGCCCTTGCGTATCTTGTCTGGTTTGATTACTGGTATGCTCTTCTTACACTTATGATAGAGTTCATAGCATATATGGCTATATTGCGGATGTCTGACCCAAAAATGTCCAAAATGCACTTTTTTAAAATATGTGTTGTGGCACTTCCGCTTCGTGTTGTCAACCTGTTCCTGGACATATATGTGACATTTCGCTTTGTAATTGACCTTATAATCGGACGGAGGAATTGGAGAAAATGAACTCAACAATGAAAGAGAAAATACTGGTGACCGGTGGAGCCGGATTTATCGGAACCCATGTAGTACAGAAACTGCTGGAGGAAAAGGATGATGTTCACATTGTTATTCTTGACAATTTTTCTGTTGGTAAGGCAGACCGCTTCATGCCGTTCTGTACAGGTACAAAGAGGCTTGATATAGTTAAGGGTGATGTGCGGGATGAAAAAATTCTGGATAAAGTACTGTCAGGTACAAATATTGTCTATCATCTTGCGGCTGTTGTCGGTGTTGATCGCGTGATATCTATGCCGGAAGAAACATGGGATGTTGAGGTTAATGGTACGAAAATGCTCATTGAAAAATGTATTTATCATAAAGTAAAGCGTTTCTTTCTGGCGTCGTCTTCAGAGTGCTATGGCAAGTACTCTTCTCATAGTCTGCCTATGAAAGAAAGTGATTCTATAATGCCAAATACAAACTATGGAAAGGCAAAGTACGAGTGTGAAAAGATATGTGAACAATACAATCGTGAAGGCAGGATTAGCTGCGTGGCTGCAAGGTATTTTAATGTATATGGCAAGTTCCAGAGTTTCAATGGCTATGTGATTCCTAATATGGTGATGCAGGCTCTCAATAATGAGCCGATTAAAATATACGGGCATGGCGACCAGCTGCGTGATTTTATGTATATAGATGATACGGTTGATGCTACAATAAAACTTATAGAGAGTGAGCTTACCGGAGTATATAATATTGGTTCCGGTAAGTGTACGAGTATCAAAAATATTGCTGAAACGATAATAAAACTTACTGGTTCTGATTCGATGATAACGCATGTGCCGATAAGACGTCCTACTGATATAGAGAGCAAACTAAGTGATAATTCGAAAATCAGAAAATCAACTAACTGGAAGATCGGGCATGATATAAACACAGGACTCAAAGAGACAATCAATAGCTATAGGAGGTATTTGAATGAATGTAATTGCAATATGCGCACATCCGGATGATATAGAAATCAACTGTGCAGGTACCTTGCTAAAGCACGTTGCACAGGGCGATAAGGTTGTGATGGTATCTGTGTCCGATGGCGGAACAACAAACTATGAGCGTGAAATTGTCAGAAGCAGTGAGACGGCAGTGTCTGAAGCCAAGAAGGCAGCATTGATTATTGGAGCAAAGCTGTATGTGCTCAATTATAAGGCGCTTGACATACCCTACAACCACGAAATAATTTCGGAGCTTGAATCACTTATTACCAAGCATGACATTGATATAGTCTATACACACTGGCATAGTCATACGAATCAGGATCATAGAAGGGTAAGCAGGTCTGTTCTCGCGGCTGCAAGATGTGTCAATAGGGTGCTCATGTGGGAAGAGGGAATACCGCATTCTTTGTGCTTTTCCGGATTCAATCCCCAGTTGTATGTAGATGTAACAGAACATATGGACAAAAAAATAGAGGCTATTCGCGCTCATGAATCGCAGGTTGAGAAATATGCTGAGGATATAGTAGATGCGATTACAGCGCGCGCAAGGTACAGGGGATACCAGATGCGTGTGAGGTATGCTGAGTGTTTTGAGGTAAGTAAGCTTACAAATGAGGGATTTTCTGAAAAAAGATTGTGATGCTATGGATATGTGTTCAATGACTTCTGCGTACAGGACAGTAGACCAACTGACAGATGCAGTATATGGGTCATATCTAAATGTCAAGAAAAGAGAGGATTCGGATCCTGCGTGGAAGAAAAGAGTGTTTGCAAACAGGAAGAAACTTGCGCAGCACATTGAGAAGTTTCATAAGGTTTCAGGTGCACTTACTCCCGCGGTTCAGCAGGGGCTTGATGTCCTGCGCAGAAAAAAGGACTGTATATTCCTGATGACCGCACACCAGACAAATTTCATGCCGTATTCAGGAGTCATGAGGAAGACCACGCTTATGCATGCTGTAGCAGAGAAACTGGAAAATATATCTGATATCGATGTGGTTGAATTTTATGGTATAGCCAACCAGGATATTGCGTCGTCATGGCCATGGCTGAAAATGACTCAACTGCCAAGTATCTTTCATAAGAATGGTATTTTTGAGTTGTCGTATCCGTTGAAGAAAGAGTATGAGAAGAAAATTCATGCTGCGGTTTCGAAGCCTGCATGGTCAGATATCGCGAAATGGAGGCGTGATGCAGAGGAGTGGATGAAACTCAGCATGAACTTAATCGAGAGTTATGGGTATACTATCTCTTCTGAAAACAAAAAAAAACTATATTGCAACTACAAAAAGTTTACAAATATTATCAATTGTTCAAATGAATCTGCGCGCAATTTTGCGGAATTCAATGCAATCATGATCTCAAAAATAGTAAACAATCACTTCGGCTATGGTACTCTTTTTTCTCTTTTCACAGACTGCCAACAGGTTTTCGATAAAGAGTTCCTGTATTTGCTTGAAAACCACGGGAAATATCACACTTATCTTAATAGTGTCAAGGGAACGAGAGATGCGAGAGCAGTTGCTCCTTTCTGGTACCATTGCGAATGTCTTGGCAAAGTCGAACTTGAGATTGCACGAGGGAAAGATGCACTTGAATTGTCAGGCAGGTGTCCTGCGTGTGGTAAGATGCATGTGTTCCAGCTTAATGAAGGTAAAGTGTCCCGAGACTTTGCAAAAATCTTAAAGAATATATCTGCAAGGGCGAGGCCAATGACGCTTGTGTTTTTTGAAGGGCTTGGGGTGAACATGTATGTTGGAGGCGCACTTGCAGGCAAATGCTACCTGAATGATGCAAAATATATTGCAGATAGGATGCATCTGAACTTTCCGCCTATCGCTATATGGCGCCCGAAGGAAAAGTACAAAGGGCTTGCCCAGTTATCATGTGAACTGTATAAAAAAAGCGCATGTGGTGACCCTAGTCTGGAGGAAACTATCAAGTATGTCGAAGGTGAGATAAATTCAGTGAATAATCGGATGGGTGTAATTGATGCACTTATAAGAAATGCGACTTCAGAGCATGAGCGCAACAGGATGATTGCAGAAAAAAACAGTATCCGGAAACGTCATGACTTGAGAGCGCTCACAAAGGAGTTGTCTTCCTTAAAAAAGATCAGTGGTGCAGAATCGGTAATTCCATCAATAATGGATTATGCGATAAACATAGGACTTAAAAGCACATGTGATCAATGGCGTAGTCATTTGATTGACAATGGGAGTTTGACAGAGGATGTAAATCTTGATTCGATATTAGAGACAAAGAGGTAATAGATATGACACATAATGAATTTGTGATAGAAAATTATAATAAATGGATTGACAAGAATCCCGGTATAGGTATCATGGGTTATGGCAGTGAGCAGTCGCAGGATATACGTTTCGGGACACTATTCAAAGCAGGCGATATGGCAGGAAAGACAATACTTGATGTCGGGTGCGGGAGAGGTGACTTTGCTGCAAAATTAGTGAGGAGCGGGGTAAAGTACAAGAGATATCTTGGTATAGATATAGTTCCGCAAATGATTGATATTGCAAAAAAAGCAAATTCTTCTGAGAATGTGGAGTTTAGAGTACTTGATATTTTGGCTTGCAGTGAAAAATTGTCTTTTGATTATGTTATCATGTGCGGTCCGCTGAATCTTCGGACCCCGCATACAGAAGAGACTGCAAAAAAGCTGATAAGGAAGGCGTATGAGATAGCAAAAATTGGTGTTGCTTTCAATATGACGAGTATTTTGGGTGATGAGGATAAGAAGACAGATCATACATACTATTTTGACCCGTTTGATGTTTTGCGGTTCTGCGCAGGGATGACGAGGAACCTCTGGTTTGACCATACATATCTTCCGCATGATTTTACGGTTTTTATGTATCGTAAAGGGGAGTATGAATTGTGAGGACTTAGGTAATGCGGTGCACAAAACAGAATATATGGGAAGTGCGAATCATCTGGTTTCAAACGCTAAAGATTTTGCTGTCCTCAATGCCTTGAGCGATACGGCAAAATCGCGTGATTACTATTGGTTTTGATGGTACTTTATTGGTTATGTTGTTGTTTGGGCAAAGATAGTAACTATTTATAATATTTCTGAAATAATAAACAGCATGAATACCAGATTTCTTGAGGATGCCGGCTTGACAGAAAATGAGTCTAAGGTATATCTTGCGCTTCTTCGCACTGGTTCGGCTACAGCAGGTGAGATTACAGAGAAAAGCGGGGTACACAGGCGCAATGTTTATGATGCTATCGAGCGCCTGAAGGAGAAGGAACTTGTGAGCGGGCTTGAGCAAAATAATAAGAAATATTTTCATCCCAGTGATCCTGAAGAGCTTGTGAATATTCTTAAGAAGAGGCAGAGGAATATAGAGACAATAATACCGGATCTCAAAAGGCTCTATGAAAGCCCTGAAACGAAAGAGATTGTGCAGTTGTTTCATGGTGATGTTGGCTTAAAAGCGATTATGGAGATGCAGGTAGAAGATAATCACGATGTTTTTGTTCTTGCGAGTAGGGATTCAATCGCAGAGATGCTCAGGTTCACTTATCCAGAATATGTAAAGGAGAGGGTAGAGAAAAATATCTGGATACATTTTATCTTCAATTCATTCGAGGGTGGAAAAACAGTGTCGTCTGCTCCTCTATCAAAAGTGAGGTACTTCCCGAAAGAACATTCAGTGCCGTCGACTTTCATGGTGTGGGGTAATAAATCTGCTATAATGCTGTTTACAGAGAATAATCCGGTAATAATGCTTTTCAATAATGAAAGAATTGCAAAGGATGTCATGGATTATTTTAATCTGATATGGGAGATAGCTATCCGATAAAATACATATATGTATATGTGCAATACATTGAGTGACATAGTCAATCCAACAATGATTGACCTTTATGTTGGATTGCTATATCATGGGCACTGTCCTAATTAACGAATGTACTCGGAGTATGCAAAAAACTGTGAACATAAATAATTTATATACTTCCTGTCCCAATATTTTTTCTATGAAAGTTCTCAAAGATGCGACAGTTTTTGTAGATAATGTGCTGAAAAAGAGGGACATCGGCATAGAAGGAGAGAAAATAGTAAAGATTGAAAAAAACCTTCACGGAGATGAGATAGACTGTACTGGCCTTGTTATTCTCCCCGGTGCAATAGATATTCATGTCCATTTTCGTGATTTCAGGGAAAAGCGTAAAGAAGATTGGTTCTCTGGCTCAAGAGCCGCAGCAAAAGGCGGTGTGACGACTGTATTTGATATGGTAAATAATGACCCACCAATCACGACATATGAAAGGCTCATGAAAAAAAAACGAATCGCAAAAAAAAGTGTAGTGAATTATGGTCTTTATTTCGGTCTCGGACCGGGAAACCTGGGTGACTTAAATGATGTTGCGCCTCATGTTTGTGGGTTTAAGCTTCATATGTGCAAAACCACGGGCGATCTGCTTCTGACAGACCCTGTGCTCCAGAAGAAATCATTTGAAGCAGTAAAAAAAACAGGGAAGGTAATAGTAGTCCATGCAGAAGACCAGAAGACACTAGATATGGCAGAGGGCATACACAAAAAGAGATGCGATTTTCTTGCTCACGCAGACTCAAGACCGCGCCTTGCAGAGTCCCGCGCAGTAGCATACGCAATAGCATGCGCAAAAGAAACAGGCGCGAAAACGCATCTTACGCATATCTCAACGGGGCTTGCCCTTACACAGATAAGAAGAGCAAAACAGAGAGACGCTATGGATATCACATGCGATACGACTCTCACATACATGTTTTTCACGCGTGACAATCTTGAGGAGATGGGCGCTTTCTGCAAGATGAACCCGCCTGTGAGAACAAAAGAAGATCTTGTTTCAGTCTGGGAATCAATAAAATACAATATCATAGACATAATCTCAACAGACCATGCCCCGCACACAATAAAGGAAAAAGAGGGCGAGGACTTCAAAACCGTTCCGGCAGGAATACCCGGAGTAGAGATGAGACTCCCGCTCCTTCTTGATGCAGTAAACAAAAACATGCTAACACTTGAAACGCTTGTAAAAACATGCTGCACAAACCCGGCAAGGCGCTTCAACCTGAAAGGGAGGGGTGAAATAAAAGAAGGCAACTACGCGGATCTGGTGGCTGTCAATATGGATCTCAGAAAAGACGTAAAAAGGGAAGAGCAGGTCACTAAATGCGGATGGTCGCCGTATGAGGGAATGAGCTTAAAAGGCTGGCCGATAAAGACTTTTGTCAATGGGAATCTTGTGTACAATTTCGGGAAGTTGTATCATAATCAGGGGAAAGACCTTTTTGAATAACAAAAAGTGAAAGATATAACTGAAAACAAAAGCAACATCATCAAAAAAAAAGAGAACAGTAAAGAATATAACTCTCTTATTTCCTCTATAGGCATCCTTTTAGAAGATGCAAGAAAAAAAGTTTACATGCAGGTTAATCAAATCCTTGTCAAGACATATTGGGAAATCGGAAAAAATATTGTTGAATTCGAACAGAAAGGAAAAGAAAGAGCAGAATATGGCACTAAGTTATTTGAGACATTAGCAAAGGATTTGAGACAGAAATACGGAAAAGGATTTAGTAGAAGTAATGTAATCTATATGAGAGTGTTCTATTTCAAGTATCCAAAAAGTCAGACACTGTCTGACCAATTGACATGGAGTCACTATATAGAGCTTCTGATGGTTGGTGATGACCTTGAACGTTCATTTTATGAAAAACAGTACATCAAAGAAAGATGGTCTGTAAGAGAACTTAAATGACAGAAAAATTCTTTGCTCTTCGAGAGAATTTCTATGAATAAAGATACGGTAAGCGTTTTGGAACTGGCTCAAAAAGGGTACACTATCAAGAAAGCAGAAGATTTGATAAAAGACCCCTATGTGTTGGAGTTCTTGGGAATTTCTGAAAATCGAGCATATTCTGAAAAAGAACTGGAGCAAAGCATAATTGACAATTTACAAAATTTTTTGCTGGAATTAGGAAAAGGTTTCACTTTCGTTGCCAGACAATTTAGAATTAGCCTGGGAAACAGGCATTACTATGTTGATTTAGTATTCTACCATAGAATCCTGAAATGCTTCGTGTTAATTGATTTGAAAATAGGTGAAGTAACTCATGCTGATGTTGGTCAGATGAACATGTACCTGAATTATTTCAGAAAAGAAGAGATGACGAAAGAAGATAATGAGCCTGTTGGAATTATACTTGCCAAAGAAAAAGAAACAATTGTTGTGGAGTATGCCTTAGGTGGATTATCTAACAAGTTGTTTGTATCGAAGTATAAACTATACCTACCAAGCAAAGAAGAGCTGGAAAAAGAAGTAGAAAGACTGATTTAGCCAGTAAACTCCCAAACCATTTTCAGGTAAACCTGCAAACAGAGCAGAAAAACAAGCAAAGAAAAGCATTTACAACAAAACAGGACATATCAAAAAGTGAAAAAAATGAACATAACAGACGCAATGATACTTGGCATAATACAGGGTGTCTTTGAATGGCTGCCTGTGAGCAGTGAAGGTATGACTTCAATTTATCTGCTGGCGAGAGATTATACGCTGCAGGAGGCAATTTCCATATCAATCTGGCTGCATACAGGAACGCTTCTTGTAGCAGCCATCTATTTCAGAAAGGATTTGAAAGCCATACTAAAAAGCCTCCCGAGCTATCTTAAAAAGAGACCTACACCAGCAACATCAATCATAACATTTTTGATTATCTCAACTGCATGTACCGGGATAGTCGGTCTGCTGATATTAATATACAGTCTGGATAAGCTAAACTTTAGCGGCGCTCATGCAACAGCATTCATAGGTATCCTTCTCGTCATCACTGGAATCCTCCAGAAAAATATGCGAAATAACCAGAAAGAAAAAAAACTAACTGTTGCAGATGGCATTATTGTGGGGATTATGCAGGGATTTTCTGCGATGCCCGGTCTCTCAAGGTCCGGACTTACAACAGCAGGGCTAATATTTCGAAAACACAATGCAGAAGAATCATTGAGGTTGAGTTTTCTTATGAGTATCCCGGCAGTCTTTGCAGCAGAAGCCGGACTTGGACTTATGGATAAAATTGTGGTTGATGCGAATTCTCTGGTTGCAATTGCAATATCTTTTGTCACAGGGTACGTGACTATTGGAGCGTTAATCAAGTTCGCGCAAAAAGTGCGTTTCTGGAAGTTTTGTGTATTGCTTGGAATCCTGAGTATTGTGCCGTATATCCTGACTTTGTGAACATTGTAATTCATAGAATCTGTATGGGATTGGGGGTGGTGATTCCAGTCTTTTGATTGGTTGGTCTATTGTGTTGCGATTAGAAAAAGATAAATAACTCCACTTCTAATGAATATTCTATGATAGATGCACATTGCCACCTTGAGCAGAAAGACTACAACAAGGACAGGGATGAAGTCATCGCAAGATGCCGGGAAAAAATGGATGCTGTAGTTACTTCGTGTGCTTATCCAGATGATTTTGATTTGACGATTTCACTTAAAAAACAATATCCTGACTTTATTTATGTCTGTGTGGGTATTCATCCAGAATATATAAAAGAATTAAAGCAGGAGCAAAAAGACGAGCTGATAGAAAAGATAAAAGGCAATAAGGACTTGATATCCGGGATAGGTGAGGTCGGTCTTGACTATTACTGGATAAAAGAGGAAGATTTTAGGGAGAGGCAAAAGCAGATGTTTAAGGAATTTATAGGTCTTGCGAAAGAGTTGAATAAACCAATAGTAATCCATTCCCGTGATGCGCATGAGGATACGCTTGACATTCTTGAGGAGGCAAAGGCAGAACGTGTGCTTCTTCATCTCTGGGGCGCAAATCAACTGGTTGGGCGGATAATTGAAAACAGATGGAATGTGTCTTTTGGTCCCATACTTCTTCGTTCAAAAAAGCACAAAAAAATATGCCGCGATATGCCATTGGATAAGATTATGCTTGAGACGGATTCTCCGTGGTTTGGGGAGAACGGACAGAGAAACGAGCCGACAAGCGTCGAAAAAGTGATAGAGAGGATTGCAAAGATAAAAAAGCTTGAAGCGAATGAAGTTGATATAGCCACAACACAGAATGCAAAAAAATTCTTTGGGATAGGTGGCTGAAACTTATTTTCTCAAAATCGCAGGATAAGCATACTTCGCGTACTTTGCGATATGTCCTGCTTTATCCAGATCAAAGAACAACCTGCTGTCAATATATGCCACATGCTGCATCGCGTGCATACCCCGGAAAGCCCGACCAATAAACGGTACTGCCTCAAAACACCTCAATGTTTTCAGAAGCGGCAGCACAAACAAGATATCGATTGTTCTTCGCCTTAGAAAATGCCTGTATTGTCCATGGTGAAGATATTTATCAAGACCAATGTCAAGAAGAAACACTAAAAGAATAAATTTGTCTGCCAAGTGAATAATATTTTCCTGCAAAGGGTTCAGGGGAAGCGCTATCTCACATACCAAAAGCAAAAGGATAACAAGCGACAGGTACGGAATATTATACTTAAGAACATAGCGAATCTTATCAACTTTCAAAGAACACCCGCAAAATTCGCAAACCTTCTCGCTGACATGAAGCGACATACCGCAGTTAGAACACTCAAAAATAGATTTATGAATACGTTTGTGCATTGTCTCATCTCCCAGAGAAACATATTATCGCGTTTGTAGAATATATATTTATGGTTCTGTCTTTAGAAAGGTACTGGACAGATATGTTTTGGTAAAAATTTGGTTGTGTTCAAACGCTAAAGATTCTGCCACTCTATTGAGTGGCGGCATGCGGAATCTTTGCGTGTCAACAACCTTTGGTGATATGTGTGGAGCATGTGAGCATGTCGCCAGTCTATTGACTGGTGGTTGTTGACATATCGGCTAATATTTTTGAGTAGCTCTTTTCACCGCCTCTTTCATCTCCCGGACAAACTTGCCAATCTCATCAACTATCTTCTTTTTGTCATCCAGATTCTTCTCAATAATCCTGACAATGGCGCTGCCGACAATTACTCCATCAGCTCCTGCGGTAACAATCTTTTGCGCGTGCGCTGGTTCAGAAACCCCGAAACCCACAAGAACCGGAACGTCAGTCTTCTCCGTGACCTTTCGGACAAGGTCCAATGTATCGTGTGAAACTCCCTTTCGCGCGCCGGTAACCCCAAGTATAGACACAAGATATATGTACCCGGACACGTTTTTCAAAATCAGAGATATTCGCTCATAAGTAGTAGTCTGTGAAATAATGAATACAGTATCAACCCCGTGATTCCTTGCAGCATCCAAGAAAGGTCCTGCCTCCTCAATAGGAACATCAGCTACAAGCACATAATCAACACCTGCATTGTGCGCATCAGCATAAAAGTTGTCAATTCCCCGGCGGTGAACAAGGTTAGAATAAATCAACAGACTAATCGGTATCCTGGAATACTTTCTTATCTCCTGAATCATCCTGAAGGACGAATCAACACAGGCGTCATTATCAAGCGCCCTTTTGTCTGCAAGCTGTATGGTGGGGCCGTCAGCGACAGGGTCAGAAAATGCAAACCCCAGCTCAAGCATGTCAGCCCCTTCATCAATCATCTTCATGATGATCTTTTTGGAAGTGTCATAATCCGGATCCCCGACAACTACAAAAGGAACAAATATCTTCCTTTTACCAAACACATTCATTTCATCACCCTCATCACATGTTCCATATCCTTATCCCCTCTTCCCGAGAGATTCACAATAATAATGTCCTCTTTTTTCATCTTCTTTGCAACTTTGAGAGCATAAGCAACCGCATGTGCAGATTCAAGCGCAGGAATAATTCCCTCTAAAAGAGAAAGTTCCTTAAATGCAGATAACGCTTCCTTATCAGTGATGCCTACATACTCTACACGCCCTGCATCCTTAAGCGCACTATGCTCGGGACCCACACCGGGATAATCAAGTCCTGCTGAAATCGAATATGCCTCATTGATCTGTCCGTCTTTATCCTGCAATATATAGGAAAGCGATCCATGCAATATGCCGGGTTCACCCCTGCACAAAGATGCGCCATGTTTATTTGTATCCATCCCAAGTCCTGCTGCCTCAACACCATAAAGTTTTACGTCATCTGACAGGAACTTAAAAAACATCCCGATTGAATTCGACCCGCCGCCGACGCACGCAACAATAGCATCTGGCAGTCTGCCTTCAACATCCATAATCTGCTTTTTGGTCTCCTCACCGATGACCCTCTGGAAATCGCGTACAATCATAGGATATGGATGCGGTCCCACAACAGACCCAAGTACATAATATGTATCCCGGACATTAGCAATCCAGTCGCGCAGTGCCTCATTTACAGCATCCTTAAGGGTACCTGCACCGGATGCTACCGGAACCACTTCTGCGCCGCACAATTTCATGCGAAAAACATTCAGCTTCTGGCGCTCAATATCCAGAGTACCCATAAAGATGTAGGTCCTGATGCCAAGCAATGCCCCAACAGCCGCAGTTGCAACACCGTGCTGCCCGGCGCCCGTTTCTGCAATCAGGCGCGTCTTGCCCATATACTTTGCCAAAAGCCCCTGGCCAAGAGTATTGTTTATCTTATGTGCCCCTGTATGGACCAAATCCTCCCGCTTAAGATAAATCCTACAGCCATACTTGCACGATAAATTCCCTGCGAAATAGAGTGGCGTAGGCCGTCCGGCATAATTTTCAAGAAGTCCATGCAATTCCTTTTTAAAGCCTTTATCATCCTTTAATTTAACATACGCGCGCTCAAGCTCTTCAAGCGCAGGCATGAGCGTCTCAGGCACAAACATGCCCCCGTATTTTCCGAATCTTGTATCTATCTTCATAAGTAATCCCTCTTTGTAATCTCTATAAACTTCTTCATCTTATCATGGTCTTTCCTACCGGGCGCTGACTCAATACCACTGGAACAATCCACTGCATACGGCCTGACTGTCTCAATAGCAGATCTGGCATTGTCGATGTTCATCCCGCCTGAAAGCACAATGGGCTTTTCAAAAGAAAATCCGCTAAGCACACTCCAGTCAAAGACATCCCCTGTCCCACCGGCAATATCTTTCTTATAAGTATCAAAAAGAATCGCATTAATATAAGGCTCATATCGCTTAACCTGCAATAGGCTGGACTTGTCCTTTATTCTGAATGCTTTGATGACATTACAGAACTGCGCACAGTACTCACCTGACTCATTGCCGTGAAACTGCAGGGCAGTCAGCCCGCAATAAGAGTGGATCTCGCGCACGACATCTTCCTTTTCATCCACAAACACCCCGACTTTCGCAACAAAAGGCGGAAGATATCTTATAATTTCCTTTGCTGTATCCTTATGTATACAGCGCGGACTTTTTTTATAGAATATGAAGCCGAGTGCATCAGCCCCAAGCTCAATTGCCTTTATCGCATCTTCTAGATTCGTTATCCCGCAAATCTTAATTCTTATCATAAAAATCACTTAGCTCTTTTAGTTTTTCTTCTATATCTCCTTTCATAATCGTGGTGCCTACAAGCACAGCATCAATATCTGCCTTTTGTAAAAATACTATATCTTCCTTTGCCATTATCCCGCTCTCACTAACAATGACTACACCAGAAGGTATCTGTTTCGATAGTTCAATAGTGGTATTCAAATTGATTGTCATTGTCTTCAGGTCCCTGTTGTTTATGCCTATAATGTCTGCGCCTGAGCGGATAGCAATATCCAGTTCATCTCTGTCATGTGCTTCAACAAGACAATCCATACCCAATCCTTTTGCAATATTGATGAAAGTTTTCAGTTTTGCCTTATCAAGTATAGACACTATCAATAATACGGCATCTGCGCCGTAATATCGCGATTCATATATCTGGTACTCATTAATTATGAAATCCTTCCTGAGTACAGGCAAGCTTGTATTTTCTTTTGCAAGAGACAAATACTTCAAAGAGCCGCTAAAATATACATTATCAGTCAGTACTGATACTGCACTTGCATGTTTATCATAAAGTTTCAGTATCCTCAATACCTCATCATCACCTGCATCTCTTATCTTACCTGACGCTGGAGACGCGAATTTCAATTCTGCAATAAGTTTCGGTGACGGGGTGCCGTCCCGTATTACTGCCTGCCTGAATCTTCCGTCGCTCTTTTTGATTCCGCCAATAAATGACACAAGAGGTATATCTACTCTTCGCTGCTCAACTTCATTTTTCTTATTTTCTATAATTTCAGAAATAATATCAGTTCGCATTTGTAATCTCCTTCAGTTTCTCAAGTGCCTGTAGCGCTTTTGTGCTCTCTATTGATTTTATCGCAAGAGGCAGTGCATCTTTTATTGTATCTGCACCGCCACTGGCTGCGATTGCAGCTGCAGCATTCAATATCGTTATGTCATATTTCGGACCTTTTTGGTTGTTCAGAATATCAAGTGTGATCTTTGCATTTTCCTCTGGTGTTCCGCCAATAATTTTTGAGATATTTACAGTGTCAATTCCAAAATCCTCTGGTCTGACAGTATATGTGCTTATTTTACTGTCTCTTAATTCAGTGATTCTCGTTTCCCCGCAGATGCTTATCTCGTCGAGTGGATAGCCGTGAACAATATATGCGCGCTTTGTACCAACGTTCAGAAGCACTTTTGCAAGCGGTTCTGTAAGGCCAGGATCATAGACGCCGATGAGTTGCGCTTTTGCCCAGGCAGGATTTGTGAGCGGTCCGATAATATTAAATATTGTCCTTATGCCTATCTCTTTTCGCGGGCCTATTGCGTATTTCATTGCTGAGTGAAAATGCGGTGCGAATAAAAACCCGATATTTGCATCCTCTATGCATTTTGTGACAGTTTCCGGTGAAACATCAATCCTGACACCAAGAGAAGAGAGCACATCACAAGACCCGCTTTTGCTTGAGACAGACCTGTTCCCGTGCTTGGCGACAGGGATGCCTGCACCGGCAACCACGAAGGCTGCTGTGGTTGAGATGTTGAATGTGCCTGTGCTGTCTGCCCCTGTACCGCATGTATCGACAAGCATGTCCATTTTCGGTGCAATTTTAAGTGCTTTCTCTCTCATGACGTGGACAGCGCCTGTTATCTCATCTATTGTCTCACCTTTCATGCGAAGCGCGCACAGAAAACATGCAATCTGCGCATCAGTTGCACCGCCGTTCATTATCTGCATAAAAACATCTACTGTTTCCTTTTCAGAAAGATTCCTGCCATCCACAACTTTGGATATTGCCTGCTTTATCATAGTTTATCACCTTTTACAATTGAGATCATATTCTCGATCATCTTTCCGCCGACAGGCGTAAGTATCGACTCAGGATGAAATTGTACACCCTCAACCATATATTTCTTGTGGCGCACTCCCATCACAACACCGCTTTCAGTCTTTGAGGTAATCTCAAGGCACGCCGGCAGATCCAAAGCAGCAAGCGAATGATACCTGCCGCAGGCAAACGGGCACTCAATCTCCTTATACAGTGTCTTGTTGTCGTGAAATACAAGCGAAGTCTTGCCGTGCAGGGTCTCATCTGCTACACCTACTTTTCCGCCGAATGCTTCAACAATCGCCTGGTGCCCAAGACATATCCCAAACACAGGGATCTTCCCGCAGTATTTTTTGATGATATCAATGCATATGCCTGCATCACCGGGCGCTCCCGGTCCCGGAGAGATTACAATCTGTTTTGCATTGTGTTTCTGTATCACATCATCAATGTGCTCTATGGAAACATCATTCCTGTAGGTGATCACATCATGTCCCCTTTTCTCAAACTCATCCACCAGATTATAGGTGAATGAATCAAAATTATCAATCAACAGGATTTTCATATTCCACACCGCCAGTCATCTCAATTGCCGAAAGGCACGCCTTAGCTTTTTTTACAGTTTCCTCAAACTCTTTTTCAGGTACAGAATCATAGACAATACCTGCCCCTGAGCGAATATAGGCTGCATCTCCCTTTATCTGCATGGACCTGATAATGATAGTGGAATCAAAATCCCCGTGAGGCGTAAGATAAGCAACGACCCCGCCGTAATAACAGCGCTTATTCTTCTCTGCCTCCCGTATAAGTTCCATTGCCCGGATCTTCGGGGCGCCTGTAAGTGTGCCCATATTCATGGACGTGAGATACGCATGAAGCGCATCCATATCATCTCTCAAAATCCCGCTCACATTAGACACAATATGCTGGACATGAGAATACTTTTCAACAATGAAGGGTTCATCGACAATGCGCGTACCTGGTTTCGATACCCTTGCAATGTCATTTCGTGCGAGATCGACAAGCATCACATGCTCAGATACCTCTTTTCGGTCAAGTTTCAGCTCTATCTCGTACTTCGCGTCAAGATCTGCGTCTATTTTTCCATCTGCGATGCCTCTTGGGCGCGTACCTGCAATTGGCCGTATCTCTACCTTTTTTTCTTTTTCACCTTCGACACGCAGCGCCATCTCTGGTGAGGCGCCAAGAAGAACTGAATCACTGAAATAGATATAAAACATGTAGGGAGAGGGGTTCAGGCGCCTAAGGGTGCGGTATATGTCAAGGGGTTCGGCATTGTATTCTGTTATTATGGTGCGTGACGGTACTGCCTGGAATATGTCTCCACATCTGATATGTTCTTTTAGCTTATTCACGATACCTGTGAATTTTTCTTTTGATATGTCGCTGTGGATATGGACTTTCTTTTTTCTGTAATTGCGCGGCTTTGGGACAGATTGTTCCATTACCTGTATATACTTGTCGATTGTCTTTTTGCACTTCAGGAGAACATCTGAATTATCTTTGTCGACGAGTGCGTTCGCAATAAGATAAGTGATATCATTCTTGTGGTCGAAAACAAAGAGGTTATCTGCAAAATACATCTCATAGTCCGGTGTCTTCAGGATGTCGTGCCTGTTTTTTGGAAGGTCTTCAAACTGGTCAATAAAATCATAGGATATGGCTCCAAGCAGGCCCCCGTAGAAAGTTAGAGGTTTTGCAGTGGGCTTGAACCTGTATGCGATAGCGCGTAAGATATCGACATGTGTCTTTTGGTTTAGGCGCTCTCTTTCAGAAAGGTTCTTATCATGTTTTGGTTTCAGTGTCCCGGTGATCTGTGTCTTTTCATATCTTATGGAGTCGCAAAAAGACAGGTCATCCTTTATCAATTTGAGAAACTTTTCTCCTGTCTCATTGAATGCTGTAATCCCGAAATGGGTATCTTTCCCGGATACTTTTAGGCACGGTGCGGCAGTCCCCATGCTGAACTGCGCATACTTGGCAGATACAGATGCAGACTCAAGAAGCAGGCAATGCGGATTGCGCCCGTAATCAGAAAGCTTGGCAAAGAATTCTACAGGGCACTTAAGTCCTTTTACGACTTTATAGATCGGAATAATCTCTCCTGGTTTTGCAGATGCAAGATTTTCCGCGCCAAAGATATCCACCCATAATTTTCACCATAATTCGTATTGGATGGATATCTTTATATATTTAGGGGTTGCGGGTGTTGTTTTTTGGGTGGGGCTCGCGCTAAATGGGCAGTAGTTTGGTACATATCATTGGGTTTATGGGCGCCAGAAAAGTAAGACTAAAGAAAGAAAACATTGATAACTAAGAATAAGAAAATCTACAGGTTCCGAACAAAGCGTTTCCAATCCATCGGCATCACAAATCACCTAAATGTAACTGTTGATTGGCGCCTAAAATATATAAGGCTTTCGGAAGCATCGGCATGAAAATAATAAAGTTGTGAGCAAACAAGCACGTGAATCGCAAAAGAAGGCAGAGCGGATAATCAACAACCTTAAAGAAAAAACAGGGCGCATTCCCCTAAAAACCAAGCCGGAAAAAGAATTCATCCTGATAGCAAAAAAAAATCGAAAATAAAGACGGGCTGAAACAGCCCTTTGTAAGCGTCTTTGACCTTGAAGACATCATAAAGACCAGAGACTGAACAACCCCATTCATTTCACTGGCGCCAACAAAAAAGTACCTATGCGAAACTGTAAATAACTTCAACTACTAGAGAAGTAATTACTATGAAACCCAACAAAAAAACAATATACTATGGAATTACAATTCTCACAGTAATAATCGTCTTACTAATCGCGCATTCAATATTCTTCAAATGTTCGATTCCATACGCTGTTTCCTGCTATTATCAAGATTCCAGTGAAACAAAAAATATCTCTTGCATATCTGACAAAGATTGTTCTGTTGAAAATATGAACTCCTTTTGCATCCCGGGACGTCCCACTCTCCTAAAGTGTGGCAGTTCCAAATATTATTGCGATAATGGGTATTGCAAAGGATGCGACTGTATTGGCCAAAGTTATGATATCAGCAAAAGACAGAATGGAGTGTATGAGAAACGCGATGAGAGATAACCAAATCCAATAAGTTTAATATATTCTATATGATCATGAAGAAAAAGTTGATGATGACCATTGCAATTTTAGTTGTTATTATATTGCTGTTTGTTTTACTATAGTCAATCGTCAAATTATAGACCAAATCGATTTCATATAAATCAATATCGATTGACTGTTTTGAAGTGGATATTCTTCAAAGGCTTGGAACGTAAGTTCCATGATATGGCAATCCAACACAAAGGTCAATTATTGTTGGATTGACTATATCTGTTTTTCTTTTGCCTGATTTTTTATTAGCTTGCGGGAATTATACTCGGTTCTCAATGAGGAACATACTTGGAAGATTCTATACTTCACACACCATTAATAATATTGCTAATTTCATTAACTACGTCTGTTGCAAACAGGCTCTCGCCATGAATTGCTGCGGCAGCATCTCCTGCAGTTCCGCATATATATGCTCCTGCAACTGCAGCGTCAAAGGCGCTGATTCCCCGTGCAAGGAGCGCTCCACAGATGCCGGCAAGGACGTCTCCTGTTCCTCCCGTAGTCATGTACGCGTTGCCTGTCTTGTTCAAAATAGTTCTTTTGCCATCAGAGATGATGTCCCTATTTCCTTTAAGCAGGATAACAGCGCCAAATTGTTTTGAGGCTTTTTCGACCTCTTTTACTTTGTCTTTTTTCTTACTCAGGTCGATGCCAGTTAACTCAAGGAACTCATGGATGTGTGCGGTTATGATGAAACGATTGTCGTTTCCTTTCCATTGGTATTTCTTTATGGCGCAAATTGCATCGGCGTCAATCACGCACGGCAGTTTTATTCTTTTCATAAGATCTGCGACGGCTCGAAGTACAATACCTTCTGTTGTCAGGCCGGGACCAATGACGATTGCAGAAGAGCGCAAAGATAACCGTGTGAGCAAGTCGATATGCTCACAATTCAATATGTCTCCCTCTAAGGGTACAGTAATCAGGCATGGTGAAAAAGATGCGACAATATCAGCAGCTCTTTTTGGAGCAGCTACAATGCAGATGTCACAGCCGGAATTAAGGGATGCAAGTGCCGAGAGCGCTGGCGCTCCAGTGTACATATTGCTGCCGCCTACAATAAGGAGCTTCCCGAAATCTCCTTTCTTAGAGTCTTTTGGGCGTTTTTTGAAAATATCCTTAATAAGATTCATAGTAAATATATTGTGGTAAAAGAATAAATATGTGATAGTATGCAAATCAAAAATAGGACAAGAAACAAGACAATAACAGTGATGCACGCAAAAAATCCTTTGGCGCTCACAAGAGGTCTGATGTTCAAAAGTACAGGAAATATGCTTATGGAATTTCCTATAAGTGCGAGGCACGGCATCTGGATGCTTTTCATGCGCTATCCATTGGACCTTATATTTATAGGCAAGGAAAAAAAAATAACTGAAATCAAAAAAAATATATCTCCGCTAACACTTAATCCCAAAACATGGAAAATATACTATCCGGGAAAGAAAGCAAAATATGTGCTTGAACTGGATGCAGGCGAGGCGCACGATTTCGATTCAGGTGTTGGTGATGTGCTTGAATTCCATAAATAATAGGTAAAAAAACCAAAGTCAACCGACAAACATTTAAAACTGTACAGGAAAAACAAAACAAACAACAAAAAACACAAGGGGCCTTAGGGTAGTTTGGTTATCCTTTGAGCTTTGGGAGCTTAGGACCCCGGTTCAAATCCGGGAGGCCCCACCATATTTCTATATTCTCAACACTACAGAAACAAAACGCATGTAAAAATGTTAAACGAATACGACTACTTCATAAACATCTTATACAAATAAAGGTTATGAGCATGAACAATAAACTCAAATGGTGCAAGAACCAGAAAAACGGGCTAAAGTAAATAGTGCCCAAAAAGACTTTGTCTGGGAAACCAGGACTATTTTGGGCAAAAGAAGGAGCATAAATGCATAAGATGCATGGCGCAAAGAATATCAACACATAAGCACTTTGCTGAATGCGCCCTTAACCTCATGATCCCTCTGCTTCCTTGATACCGCGCGGAACCAAAAATTCAATGGACTTTCCGGATTTCTTTTCATAACAACACCTCCTTGTGATATATCTAAGAATAAGAATAAGAACAGCGTAATATAAACCTTGTCAATACATACCTTGCCGATAGAGTCCAAATTTCGTGATAATCCGACATATTTAAAAATAATTGACCATCAATATAATTGGACGTGATTCTAATGATAAAAACAGGAAAAATAGAGAAAAAAATAACGGGCAAACTGGAAGAAGACAACATTCTTCATTTTACTGTTATTGACCCAACAGATTATGACAATAGTTTAGTCTGTGATGAGATTGTGAAGAAGGCAAGCGGCTTCGGAACAGATGCTATCCTCTTGAGGCCGTCACTTGGAGTGTCTCCGCTTACAATCAGCAAGTGCGCCCGTGAAATCAAGACATGCACAGATCTGCCTGTCCTTCTCCTTCCGACAAACGTCTGCGATATCACAGAAGGAATTGATGCACTATTATTTGTCACCCTCCTGAACTCAAGAAACATCTACTGGATGGTAGGCGCACAAGCTCTCGGCGCCCCGATTGTGAAAATGATGGGTATTGAGACAATACCCACTGCATATCTTGTAATAGAGCCAGGCGCCACACTCTCATGGATTGGTGATGTCAAGCCAATACCAAAAGATAATTCCCGCCTTGCAGCTATGCATGCACTTGGCGGTGAATATTTTGGCATGAGGTACCTGTACCTTGAAACCGGTGCAAAAAGTGAGACTCAGGTGCCTGTTGAGATGCTTCGGGAGATATCAAAAATGTCAGATATAACTATAATCACAGAAATTCACGGCGCAACAAAAGAGCGTATAGAATCGACAGTGAATGCAGGCGCCAGAATCATAGTCACAGAATATCGTGATGACCTCAAGTCAGTCATCTCGGTAATCAAAAACAGATAGTAATATTTGGACTATCTTTTCAAATGAATAGCATCCGCAAACTTTTTGATGCGCGTAAGGGGATCCTTGGAGTCCTCTATTTTTGTGCCTACATGGATACAGTTTGCTCCTGCACGGATAAGTTCGCCTGCCTGTGCAGGTGTCTTCACACCGCCGGCAATCACAATGTTGATATCCACATTCTTTTTTACAGCAGAGACTAATTGCTTGGGTACAGGCTGTGGCGCCCCGGACCCGGACTCAAGAATAGCAAATCTCATACCCATATACTGTGCAGCCATAGCATAAATAACCGCAAGATCAGGCTTGATCTTCGGAAGAAGCCTTGACTCACCAACCCACCCCACAGTCTGGCCCGGCTCAAAAACAAGATATGCAGTAGGAATCGGCTCCACATCATACTTCTTTATAGTCGATGCACTCAGAATCTGCGCACCGGCAATCCAGTAAGGATTCTTAGAATTCAAAAGGCTCATAAAGTAAATTGAATCAGCGTATTTTGTGACATTGCCGATATTTCCCGGGAAGAGGTGAAGCGGAACGTCTACATTTTCCTTTATCTGTTTTGTGATATTGTCAAGGAACTGACCTTGCGCACCGATTGAGCCTCCAAGCATGATGACATCAGCGCCGCCTTCACACAGGTCTTTTGCCAGGTTGACTGCGCTATCCGGAGTGTGCTTAATTGGGTCAGGATCGATCAGGCCCATAAACACACCTGAACCGCTTTCGATAATATCATTAATGTGCTTCTCTGTTTTTCCGATTTTCATAACAATTATTGCTACTTTAAAATATTTAAATGTGTTAATCGAATTGAGATGTATGAATGCTTACTTTAGTATAATAAGGCCAAATGTCTGCTTTCTTGCAGTTTTCGGGGTTCTCGTCGGGGTGATATTATCATTTGCACGCAGTCCTGCCATAATCCTGATAGCCCTGCTTGCGGCGTTTTTAATATGCGCCGGTGGAAATGTCATCAATGACTATTATGATTACGAAATCGATAAAATCAATAAACCTAAAAGGCCGCTGCCATCCGGCAAAATAGCTCCTAAGAAAGCCGCAGCATATTACCTTGTGTTAAGTGCGACTGGTGTCGCTCTTGCTCTTCTTGTAAGTCCTGCATTCTTCTGGATTGCTGTTTTTAACTTCACGATATCGACGCTATACGCATGGAAGCTAAAGAAAATTGCGATAATCGGTAATATTGCAGACTCATTCCTTGCAGCAGTTACCTTTCTTTCGGGCGCATTAATAGGCATGGGTTTTTTGGATTTGTTGAATTCGCCGGTTTTGATACTGGCAGGTGTTGCTTTTCTTACTACTATGGGACGCGAGATATACAAAGATATTGAGGATATTAAGGGGGATGAATCACTTGGCGCGAGGACACTGCCAATAATTGTGGGGGGTGCGGTGTCAATGACCTTTGCACGTATCCTTGTATTTTCGGGTGCGATAAGCGCAACCGTGCCTTATGTCTACCATGTATTCGGAATCAGTTACATAATATCAGTAATTCCATGCATTACAGTGCTCCTCTACTCAATAATGTTAAAAGATCCAAAAAAAGCGCAAAAAACAGTGAAGGTTGGGATGTTTCTTGGGATATTTGCGTTTCTTGTGGGTGTGCTTATAGGATGATACTATGAAAATATTGATTACAGGTGGCAGCGGGTTTTTTGGTAGTCGCCTTGTGAAAAAATTGCTTTTGGCGGGGCATAGTGTGATTGTTTACTCGCGTCATGAATCTCGCGATGTTAAAGGGATGGGTGCAGAGCAGGTCATTGGGGATGTGTTGGATGAGGATAAATTAATTTCTGCTTTTGAAAGGGTGGATGTAGTATACCACATGGCAGCAAATCTCGATGAAAGCAACCCAGAAATGTACAAACAAAACATAGAGACCACAAAAAATGTAATATGCGCATGCAAAAAAAACAAAGTCAAGCGGCTTATATTCACAAGTTCAATAGGCGTCCTAGGATACACAAAAACACCAGCAACAGAAGACATGTCCTACAACCCGACCACTGTCTATGAAAAAAGCAAAGCTGGATGCGAAAAGCTGATAAAGGAATCCGGGATGACGTATACTATTGCGAGGATAACTATAGTCTATGGAGCGAATAAGTTCTGGGGGCAGATATTTGATGCTGCAAAGAAAGGTTATCCTGTAATTGGTTCTGGGAGTAATTGGTGGCATCTGGTATATGTTGATGATGTCGTTGACGCGTTACATCTCATGCTGAAAGGCAAAGCGGAAAATCAGATATATCACATCGCGGACAATGACCCGCACACATATCTTGAAACATATAAAATAATATCCGGGACCATCGACGTACCGGAGCCGAAGAAACATGTTCCTGTTGTTCTTGTGAAGGCCATGGCACTAATCCACGAAACAAAATGCACAGTTTTAAAACAAAAACCAGATGTAACAAAGATGCGCTCAAGCATAGATCGACTGATAAGGAACAGGATAGTAAGCATCAAAAAAGCAAAAAAAGAACTGGGCTACGACCCAAAATACGACCTCAAAACCGGCATGAAAAAGACATACGAATGCCTGAGAGAATAACAAGTGCTTCAAGTATTTAAATCTCCACAAAAAAGGAGAGTCCATGATAATACCCTATGAATTTATAGGCAAAGTTGCTGTCTACTTCTCCCTCATAATCTTTCTAATACTGCTAATAGCCATGGGTCTCGGCGCATATTCATTCAAAAAAAAGAAAATAATCTTCCCAAACGTCGTATTATTCATACTCGATCTGCTATATTCCCCTGCAAAACAGATATGCAGGATATTTTCGATTCGAAGTACTATCATAGATGAAATCCAGATAGAGATTAGAAATGCAGTTAATTTGGATAAGTTTATAGCGCAAAAGAAAGATAAGGCATTGATTGGGCCACAGTGCATGAGACATCCTGAATGCAAGGCCCGTTGCGATCCGATAAGAGGGTATAAATGTCTTGGCTGCGGCAAATGTGACTACACCTTTATAAAAAAGGCATGTGATAAATATGGATATAAATTGTATATCATACCTGGCGGGAGTTTCGTTAAGAAAATCATGAAAGTGGATAAGCCAAAAGTTGCATTTGGTATTGCCTGTTTCAATGAGCTGAATGAGTCCATGCGTGATCTTTCGCCAATTGTCCCTGTACAGGGCGTACCGCTTACAAGGGACGGATGCTTTAATACAGCAGTAAATGTAGATGATGTGGTTGAGAAGATGAGGTTGTGTTCTGATGATGTATGAACTGCTGGGAAAGATTATTGTTTACTGTGTGTGGATTGCTGTAGTTTTGGTGACATTGTCTCTGTTTGTTGGATATATTGCACTGAAGAGAAGAGTGGTACTTTATTCCTTTTCTGCAGATGTTCTTGATTTTTTCTATATGCCCTTAAAAACAATTTATGCGAGGTTTGGAAATACGAAGAAACTTGATGCGATTATGGTTGGGCTGAAGAATATGACGAGCGAGGAGAAGTATGCGGAAACCAAGAATAGGATACTTCTTGCGCCGCATTGCATGAGATCGCTTGACTGTCCTGCATATAGCGCGCGGGACGGGATACAATGCAAATCATGCGGCAAATGCGTGTTTACTGACATCAAAAAAACAGCAGAGGATTTGGGTATCAGATTGTATATTCTTACTGGCTCTTCCGCTGTTAAATACGTTGTAAAGCGCGATAAGTTTGATGGCATATTGCTGCTTGCATGTGATTATGAGCTGAATAAGGTGATGCGGTCACTTGCGCCCCTGGATGTCCCAGTATACGGCGTCCCCCTGACAAAAGACGGCTGCTACAACACAGAAGCGGATGTAGAAGCGCTTTACAGCGCAATGAAGATGGGACTAAATAAGTAATAACTTTTGTTGATAAAATGAGATTCTTTTTTATTTTTTCGCAATAAAAACACCATATGTTGCAATATTGTCCTTATCAGAGAATAATCTCTTCTGATTAAGACACATTATTGTATTATCATGAATGCATTTTGGTACTAATCTAAAAAGGTACATTAATAAGGTAAGTAAATATCCGAATAAACCTAACCTATATATTCTATTTCTTGTTTTTCTTATTGATTTAAAATTATCATAATATTTGATATTCTTAAAACCTGCTTTTTTTAAATCTTTAAAGAATTTTTTTTTGGTAGATAGATTAGGTAAATCCCATCCAACCAAACAGCTCTTTAATACTTGATTTTCCTTTTTATTAAGATTTTCTCTTACAAGAAAACCATCTGAAATCACCAGAATTCCATTGTTTTTTAATAATCTATATGCTTCAATAAGAAAATCTAAACTGTTTTTTGTATAGCAAATACTTTCGATTCCGTATATTTTAGTAAATGACTTATCTTTGAAATCAGTCTTCGTATAATCTTGTTGAGAAAAAGTAATATTATTTAGTCCAATTATATTTGCTTTCTTCCTCACTCTTATCAATTGCCTCTTTGACAAAGTAATACCAATAATCTTTGCATTGTATCGTTTTCCGATAAATAGACCTGTTCCACCGATACCACAACCAGCGTCAAGAATTATATCTTTGTCGTTAAGATCCAAACATTTAACGACAAATTTATTAGACACGACTGATTTTTTGGGAATTGATATTTATATTTTGATTGGGCTACATATTGCATGAAACGCTACTAATTCTCAAAAAATCACCAAAAAAAAACAACATCATGTTCGCATCCATCAACTTATCTAAAAACACAAAAACAGAATAATTTGACAGCATACTACAGCTTGCATGCTCTTATGAATTACACATCCCTGTATACGGCGTCCCGCCTGACAAAAGATGGCTGTTATAATACCAACGGGCTGGAATCGCCGTATAGTGCAATGAAAATGGGACTCTAGTTACGCGAAGAATTTAAGAAAAATCTCTCTGCCCAAACGAGTTCTTAAACCAACACCCAAAAATTCAAATAATATAGGTCCGATATGTTCTTGTTCCAGAAAGGGTAATACGGATTCCTGCAATCTTTTGTGTTTCAATAATTTTGAGATGTCTTTGTTATAGTCATAATTTTTATCAATAATTGATTGTGCAGCAATTTGCCCGGAAAGTATTGCAGAATAAATTCCTTCTCCACTAAATCCAAATGCAAGTCCTGCGGCATCACCAACCAAAAATATGTTGCCGAACTTAAATCCCTGATAATCATAATTGATTGTCGCAGCCTGAAATTCTGCACCTTTTAAGTCAATGCCCCTTTTTTTGCACCATGAATCAAGTTTCTTGCGCAGTTTTGGAATATTCTTTGTTCCTAATTTTGCGCACGTTCCAACTGAAAACGTATTTTTATACGGAAATATCCACACATATCCTGAGCCAAATATTTTGTGGTCAAAACAACCCATAGCGTAGTTACTCTCTTGATTTACAATATATTGTATTCCAATGTCTATTTTATTCGTAGGCACGTTCAGATATTTTCTTACTGTGGAGATACTGCCGTCTGCACCAATAAGATAATCATATTTTATCTTTTTGCCAGAATAGACAACATACTCCTTTGTAACTGACGTGACCCTGCTACTTGTTCTGATGGCTACACCATTATCTGTAGCCTTATTTTTCATGTAAGTGCCGAGAACTGCTCTGTCTATAGTATATCCTACAGTCTTATTATATTTTACAACAATATTATGGTGTGATCTAAGTAAACGAAAAGAATTGAAACTGCGCTCAAAAAGATTTACAGGAATTCTAAGCTTTTTACATTTTAAACTTATACCTCCGGCGCATACCTTCGGACCCACAACATCATTCTTCTCAAGAACCAGAACATCCTTTCCTGCGCCTGCAAGAACTTCGGCTGCTTTCAGTCCCGCAGGACCCGCCCCGACAATCACAACATCATGTTTTTCCATTATACCATTTTGGCAATCAATATTTATATTTCAGACTCCTATTTGTAGTATGCAGCGCTATTTCCTCTCAAAAAAGGTCACGAAGAAAATCAATAGTATGTTTCCGTCTGTGGATATATCCAAGAGTACTAAGGTGGAGTATGTAAAGGACGAGGATGTTGAGGTTATATTTATGGATGATGTGCTGTCGTTTTTCTATACCGGCAAGAAGCTTTTTCCTGCGCTTAAGTTTGTTCATGGGAAAGAGGATGATTTCAAGAAGATTACAGTTGATATGGGTGCTGTGAAATTTGTCTGTTCCGGTGCGGATGTCATGAGACCAGGTGTAACACATATAGATGAGAATGTTTTGAAGGACGATACTGTGATTGTTGTTGATGAGAAAAATGGCAAGGCGCTTTGTGTGGGTATAGCGCTTGAAGATGCGGATGAAATGAATAAGATGAAGCTGGGCAAGGCAGTAAAGAGCGTTCACTTTGTGGGCGATAAGATATGGAATTATAGTGTTGATTAGAATAAGGGTGATATCATGCCAGAAAAAGCCGCAAAAAAACAAAACAAAATCATCGAAAACATATCCAAAAAAACAATCGGAAAAAGCGCAGACACAGTCGCAGACTACATAGACCTCTTATCGCAGATGATTTCAGAATACCTGAACCAGAGATATAAGATTGAAAGGAAAGTCGAAGATATAAAGAGCGCGGCAATACAGATACTGTTTCTTTTCAAAAGAGAATTTGTGAAGACAATACTTGAGACGCTTTTTTTGGTTACAGGGATATTTGCGCTAATAGGCGGAGTCGTCATGTTGATGTCAAGATACATTCCACTGGATATTCTCCTTATCGGCTATGGATTCATTGTAACTCTTGCGGTTCTTTTGAGAATGAAGCTCAAAGTGTAGGATACTTTATTCAATTAGTTCCTTATGGAGCATGTTCAGGAGGGCGTATGTCCGGTCGTTTTCCTTTATCCCGAAATATATTGCGGCGCTTTGCCTGTCGTGGGATATAAACTCGATCTCGATATTCTTATCTACAAGGCACTTTGAAATCCTGTTCATGACTTTTGGATTATCTTCGACTTCTTCGCCTACGATTGCTATGGTGTGTACTTTTAGCTGTCTTATCTCGCCGAATTCCTGAAGATTGTCTTTTGTGTCTCTGATATTTGTTGTGGTATAACCGATAATCGGGTTGCCAGACATGACAATATCCACATCGTTCTTGATTGATGCAAATACTTTTGCAAGGAAGCCCTCGGTTCCGATCATTGCAGGGTTGTGGATGGATGTATGTGTCTGATTGATCATGGTGATGCACTTGATGCCTTTAGTCTTTGCCAGAGGCACAATCCGTGTGCCTTTGTGTGCAGGATTAAAGGTATTTTTGATAATTACAGGGATGTTTGAGGTCTTGAGTGGGTCAAGAATCTTTGGATATATTATTTTTGCCCCGTGACCTGCCATTTCCTCTGCTTCGGAGTAAGATATTTCGTCTACTGTTCTTGCGTTTTTTACGATTCTTGGATCTGCTGTAAGTATTCCGTTCTGGTCACTGTATATTATAATCTCATCTGCGCCTATTGCCTCGCCGATAAGGGTCGCAGTCTGGTCAGATCCTCCACGGATCATGCAGGTTATTTTTCCGTTCTCGTTTGCGATGAATCCTTCTGTAACTGCAATCCTGCCTGATTTTATTGTCTTTTTTATCAGTTCTGATGATTCTGTTATCTTTTGGAAATGCGGGTTCGTGTTAATGAAGTGTATAATGTTTCCTGCGTCCACATAAGAGATGTCAAGTTTCTGGTCACAGAGCAGGTAATACATTATCTGCACAGACATTCTCTCTCCGAAGCATTCCAGGGGGTATTTCGGGTCATTGAGATGTTTTTCAATTTCGAGAATGATGTGCTCTATATCTTTTTTTGCTTCTTTCCTGTATCTTTTACTTTGGATGCATTCATTAATCAGATCTATGTGCCGCTTCCTTAATCTGCATAGGATTTTCTCCTTTTTGTTTGAGGTTTTCAGTTCTATAAGCTCATCAGTAACTTTGCCATGTTGCGGGGTTGCTCCGAGTGCAGAAACAACAATGCATAATTTGTCATCCTTATGGTTACTGATGATCTTGACTACGTTGAGAATTGCATCTTTACTCGCGACAGAAGTTCCCCCGAATTTCATGACAAGTGTCTTTTTGCTCATGATATCACTTTTCCAGTGTAGTAAGTATCATGGCAGTTTTCTTTTGGCCAATCATTTTTATGAGTGATGTGAGTTTCGGTCCGTGTTCCTTATTCAGAAGGGCAAGATAAGCTGCCTTGTAGAACTCTCTCGGTGCAATGCCGGTTTCGCTTACTGTTTTCCTGATAAGTTCCATGTATTCATCTTCTGTATGTTCTCTTTTCTGTGATAGTTTATTTCTGAATATCAAAAGCGCTGAAACTTCTGCTTTTTTGAGTTTATTTGCCGGAGCGGACTTGTTTACAATGAATTTGTATTCGTCTGGCGCGAATTCCTTTGTCCATTTCTTTGCGTAGTTCAGGCGCTCTGTAATGTATTTTCTGTTCATGGCTGAAATGGATTTGTTGATATGTCCTGTCTTTTCCAGGGTCTCTATTGCAGATTCCACGTTTCCTGTGATCTGTACAAGGGTTGCTGCATAGGTGAATGGAATCTGTGTTGGCATGGTCTTTTTGATAGGGTCCACATGTGAGAGTTCATATACGCGCTTTTCGTGCCTGGCCTCTTTTTCATTTGGGATGTGTTCTTTGTTGTAGTATATGCGCTCTGTCCTGTCGTAGGATTCGTATAGGAGTATTATCTTGTTGGTTCCTATGGGGTCGAAGTCGATTACTGCATGCGGGCGCGTTTTTACGAGAAGATACCGAAGAAGGCTTGCGGGTGCGTAGTCGCTCATGCCAACAAAGCTTACACCCATGCCTTTTGATGTGCTCATTTTCTTTCCGCCTATTGTGAAGAATTCGTATGCTTTCCCGATTTCTTTTCTTGTTGAGGGGTATGGCGGCGGGTAGTTAAATATTTCGTCGCTTATTGCGATTGCCACGCTTCTTGAGCCGCCGTAGGTGAAGTGGTCTTTGCCTGCTGTTTCTACTGCGACGCCGATTGTCGGCCATTTTGCTGCCCATTCTACTTTCCACGGGAATTTGCCGTTTCCGTTGTAGGGGCTGATTTCGCCCTTGTGACCGCAGCCTTTTGCCCAGTCTACAAGGTTGGGTTCGCAGCGATATTTTATGATTTCGCGTTTCTGGTCCCATTCATAGGCGTAGGTTGTGCCTATTTTGCCGCATTTTTCGCATATCGGGTTGAATGGGAGTCTTTTTGTCCCGTTTGAGCCTTTGCGTGAGAATCTGCTGTAGATTTCCTGTATCTTATCTGCATTATCAAGCGCAATCTTGATAGTCCTGTTAAACAATCCTTTGTCATAAGCTTTGCCTGTGCTTTGAATCTCTGCCTCAATTCCGTATTCTTCGAATTTTTGGGTGCATTGCGAAAAATAGAGGCTTGCAAAGCTTTCGTATCCTTTTTCTGGGGAAGGAATGTTTCTAAATGGCATCCCGAGGTATTTTTTGTAGGTTGCAGGAAGGTCTTTGTTCATCTTGTCGAACGGGTCGATGTCGTCTGAGGATAGTATGAATTTTGCTTTCATCCCTTTGTCGCGCATTGCTTTTGCTATGCTGTCATGTATTATCCAGCCTCTTCCTGCGCCGATGTGGATTTTTCCTGATGGGGTTTTTTCGTCGTAGACTATGTAGCCTTTTTGTTTTACTGTCTTTTTCAGGATTGGGTCTTGTTGTGCGCGATTGCGCACGATCTCTGCAATATTATCTGCCCAGTGTATATCCTTTCTTGGATTAGTCTTTTGTTGTGTCATCTTATCGCCATTTTGCGTTTTAATGTTACATTTTCTTTTCCAACTTTATTAAATTTAGGATTGAGATATCACGTTGACCATTGAAAATGCGCAAAAACTCACTAAAACGTAGTAAAAAACAATAGCTTTAAATACTTTTGCATGTATATAGTATCTCCGAATGATTGAGTCTTTTACATCTCAATGCCTTAAACTGAGTCATAGAATTTTATTGAAACTCGTTTAAGAGCAAGTAATTGCTCAATAGTCTATCAAAAAAGAATCGTACTTGTTTAGCAAATAATAATCGACATGCTGAAGCAATACGAATTTAACCAAATTCCTGAAAAAGCAGACAAAACAACAACATCCGCACCAATAATTTTATGTAAAAATAATGCGGGTTGT
>QMVA01000002.1 GCA_003660865.1 Candidatus Nanohalarchaeota archaeon
AGAACCGTTTCTCTGTTTTCCATTTTTTACAATGTGAGGACTACCACAGTGCACACATTCACTTTTGTCCAATGGTCCAAATATATCCTTGAATAGATTCATGTTTCATCACCCTAAAACATTCTGTGCTAAACCACTATTTAAAGTTTATTGGGTGATTTCATTTTTTAGAAGTAGCATCACGTCTATTTTGGTGGGGTACCTGGATTTATTCGTTTTTTGGGTGGTTAAGGTTCTGTCTGGATATAATTTTCAGTGGCAATTGTTTGGACTTCATGTGATGAATTTCTTCTTTAGTTCTTCGTAAAAGGATATGTTTATAATTTCCATTTCTATATCGTTTATTGCTCTTAGTATTCTGTCAATATGTGTTTTTAATTCTATGTCTTTTATTTTGTCTACGTCATATTGTAATATGTTTGAATGCTGTACTGCGCTTTTTAGTATGGGTGTTTTATTGTTACTTGTGAGATGTTTATTTTCGGGGTTATATAGATGTGATATTGGTTGGCTCTGCATTGTAGAAAAAAAGATATGGGGCTATAGCGGGAGAATAATGGTCGGCTATAGTTCTTAATATCAGAAATAAAATTTCCCTTCCTTAATCATGTCGTCTACATATTGTTTGATCTCATTTTGGGACATGTCTGTTTTAGGATCAATCTTGTGTTTTGGGTTTATGGGAAATCCTTCTTTTGCTGGTTCTTTATCTGTTCCTTGTAGTCTTTTTTCTTTTAGTATAGTCCTACTATGTTGTGTTAGCTTTCTTGCTACGTTTGCTGCATCTCTTATTTCTTCTTCTGGTGTTCCTGCTGAAACCTTTTTGGGCGTTCTTGTGGCATATGCTTTTATTGAGTCCATAAGGTTTTCACGGATGGGCGGGTAATCTCTGGTTTTCTCAGTATATGTTGTGGTTTTAAGTTCTCCGAGTTCGTCAGTTATGTCCTGACCTGTGTGTTCATCACTGGTCTCTGTTTTCTTGTATGGCTCGTCGGTTATTAGGTAATGTTTCAGTTCGTCATTATCTGTTATTGTTTCAGTAAGGTGTATGCGGAGTAGGTTGATGCGGCGGGTATCCCTGTTTTTCTTTTTCATTGATTTTTCGACTTCGTTCAGAAGTTTGTAGGTTAATGTGCCGTTCGAAATCTTGTCGAGAATAGCATCGCTTGTGTCATCTACTATGATTTTGTCTGTGTAGTCTTCGAGGAAGTATAGTTGGCGTTCTAATTCATCTGCTTGGGGGTTGTCTTCTTTGTATTTGTTTTTATCTTTTCTGTTCCAGGGGGTGATGCGATTTATGAGGTCGATATTGTCGTCGAGATATTTTTCGGCTGCTTCTAGTATTTTGTCGCTTGCTTCTTTTATTTCCTCTTGGGATTTTGTTTGTTCTTCACTGTATCCTGTTTTGTATTCCACATTGTCAGAGGCGGACAATAAATATGGTTTATTTACTAGTTCTTTCAGGATACCTTTTGGTATTTTGCCGTCTTTGATTTTTTCGACGACTTTGTCTCCGTAAGATTCTGTTTTGTAGTCTGGATTATTTAAGAGGTCTCCGAGTTCAAGTGCACTGTCGAGATTATTTTTGTTCTTTTTGATGTTGTAGATACTTATAAGTAGTAGAACTCCAGCTGTCGTTCTTAGAACCGGTGCCTCGTATGCTGAGGCTTCGTCGAGTATTCCTGTGTCGTTTGAGATATTGTCCAGTGCTTCGCCAAGATGTGTGTGCCAGAAGTTGCCTGCGCCTGTTACATTATCTACTGTAGCAAAATAGTTTATTGCGTCCCCGTAAAGTGTGGCCGTGGTGGCTGCTACTGGTGCGGCAACGTTTTTTGCTTTGTGGGCTGCGCTCTTTACAGTGTCTTTAGCTTTGTAGATTATTTCTTCTTCAATATTGGTCATATATTGACCTCTGTCGTTGAGAACGTCTTTGCTTGTTTTTGGTATGTCTGTGACACTTCTGTAAATGTCACCAATTTTTGAATCGCTTATTTTTGATTTTGCATTACTTATTTTTGATTTGAGATTACTGAACATTTGCATCACCGCAGTCATTGTTGTCATTAGTTAGTAGTGAAAGTATATAAGCATTTCTATAGTGTAATATGGCTATTTGAGAAGATATTTATTCATCTGATTCTGTTTTTGGTGTTGATGACTTGCGGTTTGCTTTTTTTTTGTAGTCAATAAACCTGTATGTCTGTTGTATCTATAAGTTAGTAAAAAGATAAGAGAGAAGTCTATGGTGAAACAAATCGTCTTTCTGTTCTTTTATTCGCGCAGTTCTATTTCAATATTGATTGAGTCAGGAACTTCTATGCGCATAATCTGCCTTAAAGCGCGCTCGTTTGTGCCGATGTCGATTACGCGCTTGTGGATGCGCATCTCCCACTTTTCGTATGTTTCTGTGCCGTCGCCGGATGGAGCTTTTCTTGTGGTTATCTTTAGCTTTTTTGTCGGCAGTGGGATTGGTCCTGCTACGTTCGCTCCGAACTTGAGGGCTATCTGCTTTATTTGTTTTGCCAGTTCTTCAAGTTCCTGGTAGTTTGTGCTTGTTATTTTTACGCGTGCGGTTTGCAATTTATTTCACCTATGGTATCATACTTTAGTCTTTCATAAAGCATGTCAAAGTTACAGAATCTTTTGATTATTTCTTTGCAACAAGGTCAATGCACATACCAGCTGCAATGGTCTGTCCCATGTCTCTTATTGCGAATTTTGCGAGTTGAGGGATGTCTGATTGCTTTTCTATTACCATTGGCTTGGTTGGTTTGCATTTGATGATTGCTGCATCTCCAGGCTTGATGAAGTCAGGGTTTTCTTCCTTTGTCTCACCTGTAGTGGGGTCTATTTTTTTTAAGATATCTGTTATCTGACATGCAACGTGTGATGTGTGGATGTGGAATACCGGTGTGTATCCTTTTGTTATCACACTTGGATGTTGTAGTACTATTATCTGTGCTGTGAATTCGCCGCTTTGGTCAACTACTGTTGGCGGGTTGCTTGTGTGTCCACAGACTTCACCACGGGCGATGTCGCCTTTTCCGAGACCTCTTACGTTGAAGCCGATGTTGTCACCTGCTTCTCCTTTTGGTATCTCTTCGTGGTGCATTTCGATTTTCTTTACTTCGCCGGTTTTGCCGGATGGCATGAATACGAGTTTGTCGCCTGATTTGATTTCGCCGGTTTCTACGCGACCTACAGGTACTGTTCCTACGCCGGTGATTGTGTAGACATCCTGTATGGGGAGTCTTAGCGGTTTTCCTGTTGGCTTTTCCGGCATAGGTAGGTCGTCGAGGGTTTCAAGCATTGTTTTTCCTTTGTACCATGTCATCTGTTCTGCTTTCTTTGCTACGTTTTCGCCTGTCCATGCTGATACGGGGATGTATGGTATGTCGTCTGTCTTGAAGCCGACGCTTTTCAGAAGCTTGATTATGTCGTCTTTTGCTTTGGTGTATGCTGATTCGTCGAAGTTTACTTCGTCCATCTTGTTTATTGCGACGATGAGGCTTTTTACGCCAAGTGTTCTTATTAGAAAGACGTGCTCTTTGGTCTGCGGCATGACGCCGTCTTTTGCGCCAAGTACGAGGATCGCTGCGTCTGCCTGTGATGCGCCGGTTATCATGTTCTTTACGAAGTCCCTGTGGCCAGGAGCATCAATGATTGTGAAGTAGTATTTTGCTGTGTCGAATCTCTGGTGCATGACGTCAATTGTCACACCGCGTTCTCTTTCTTCTTTTACTGTGTCCATGAGGAACGCGAATTTGAATGATTCTTTTTTAAGCTCTTTTGCTTTTTCGTCTATCTTTTTCATCTGCTGTTCCGGGACGTTTCCTGTGTCCCATAACATTCTTCCGATTAATGTTGATTTTCCCTGGTCGACGTGACCGATTGTTACTAAATTCATGTGTGGTTTTTCTGCCATATTTAACACCTCGCAATTATCATTTATTCTTCTTTATAATGATTGTTTTTATTTATGGTTTGTATGTTTATAGGGTTTAATATTGTTTATTATTGATTCTGAATTTTTTAAAGTTTTATGTGAAATGTGCTAGAGAATCGAGTGTGTTTGTTCTCTGTTGTCACATTATTGGTTTGATGGTTAAGTTTATAAATGTTGTGTATTGGTTATGTTTTCTTTATTGTTCCAGTTTTATTTGCGGGAGTTCTTCTTTCATGCCTTTTCTTTTCCTGATCTGAAGGACTATCTTGTTCTGGAGTTCTGTTGGTAGTTTTTCGTATACTATGTCTATGAGTGACTGGAATCCTCTGCCGCCTGTTGCGGATTTTATTGCGCCTTCAAAGCCGAACATCTCTGCGACAGGGAGTTTGGCTGTTATTATGCTCGTGCCCTGCTCTTCTTCCATATTCATGATTTGCCCGCGGCGGTTCTGGACTTCTTTTACGACGTTGCCCATGTGTTCTTGGGGGCTATCTATTCTTAGTATCTGTTTTGGCTCGAAGAGGGATGCTTTGCCGTCGAGCATGCAGTTTTTGAGGGCGCTTTTGACTGCCGGGAGTACCTGCGCCGGTCCCCTATGTATTGCGTCTTCGTGGAGTTTTGCGTCCATGAGCATTACTTGCAGGCCGAATGTTGGTTCTGCTGCAAGGGGTCCTTCGTTGCATACTTCTTTGAATGACTGGATTATGAGTTCAATTACTTCGTTTAGCTGGACTATACCTCTTGTTAGGTTTACGAGTATGTTGCCGTTCTGAATTGCGACTACTTTTTTTGCCTCGTCGCGGTTGTAGCCTGCGTCTGCGAGTGCGTTTGTTACTTCAAGCTGGTCTTGTTTCCTGATTTTTCCTTCTCTCATGTTGCCGGATATGAGTGTTTTTCTTACTTCGTCGGATACTGGTGCGACTTTCAGGTAGAATTTGTTGTGTTTGTTTGGTGTTTTTCCTTCGAATTGCTGTGATTCTTTTAGGAGGCCTTCTTTGTAGATTACTATGGGTTTTGAGACTGTGATCGGGATGCCTTTTTCTTTTATGTAGCGCTCGATTTTTGCTTCGATGTGGAGTTCGCCGAGACCGGATATGAGGGTTTCGCCTGTGTCTTCGGAGATTTTTACTCTTATTGTCGGGTCTTCTTTTGAGCGCATTCTCAGGATGTCGATGAGCTTTGAGAGGTCTTTGATGTTCTTTATTTCGATTGATTTTGTTACTACCGGTTCAAATATGTGTTTTATGTCTTCGAATGGAGGTATCTCGTGGGATGCGCCGCTGAGTGTTTCGCCCGATGATGCCTGGTCGAGGCCTGTTACTGCGATGATGTTGCCGACACACATCTCGTGTACCGGGATTCTTTTCGGGCCGTCGTATACTGATACTTGCTGGACGCGGGTGTCTGCCTGTACGTTTGAGAGGTAGACTGTTTGTCCGTCTTTTAGTGTGCCGCCGAATAGGCGCACTGTTGAGACGATGCCTGCGTTTGGGTCGCTGAGTACGTTTGTGACTACGCCGATAGGTTCGCCGGTTTTGTCTGAGTTCATCATTGCTTTTCCTTCTTTTGATTCTATGTCGCCGGTCCAGATTTTCGGGATCCTGTATTTCTGTGCTGTCTCTGGGTCTGGCAGGTGGTTTATTACCATGTCGAGTATTACTTCGTGAATTTTTGCTTTTTTTGCGAGTTCTTTTTCGTCGCCTTTGTTTGTGAGGTCAATTATGTCTTTGAATGATGTGCCTGTCTTTTTCATGTAGGGGATGGATGTTGCCCAGTTTTTGTAGGCTGAGCCGAATGCGACTTTGCCTGACTGGACGTCTACAAGCCATTCTTCTTTGAGTTCAGGGGGTGCGAATTTTCTTATGAGATTGTTTATTGATGTGATGTGTTTTGTGAAGCGTTCAAGCATCTGTTCAGGGGTTAGCTGGAGCTCTTTTATGAGGCGGTCGACTTTGTTTATGAAGAGTACGGGTTTTACGCGCTCTTTTAAGGCCTGTCTCAGGACTGTTTCGGTCTGGGGCATTGCGCCTTCTACTGCGCATACGACTACGACTACGCCGTCTACGGCTCTCATTGCGCGGGTGACGTCGCCACCGAAGTCTACGTGGCCGGGGGTGTCTATTAGGTTGATTAAGTAGTCGTCTCCGTGATGATCATATACCATTGAGACGTTGCCTGAGTATATTGTTATGCCGCGTTCCTGTTCCTGCTTGTCGGCGTCCATTCTTACGGCTGTGCCTGCCAGTTCTTCTGAGAGCATGCCTGCGCCTGCCAGTAGGTTGTCTGTGAGGGTGGTTTTCCCGTGGTCGATGTGGGCTGCTATGCCTATGTTTCTGATTCTTTTCAGGTTTTTTACTGCTTCTTTAATTCTTTCTGTTCTTGTTCCTTTTGCCATTTCATCGCCTTTTGAGTATATTTTTAGTGGATGATTGATTGTTTGCGGGAGTTTATATGTTTTTTTGTGCGCCCTGTTTTGTATTCTTTGTTTTGGATTGTGTGTTTTGTATTTTTGTTGTTGTGATTTGCTTGTGGTGCTTCTTAAGAACATAGTCTTTCTGTGCGAAGTTTTATAAACGTTTTTGTTTTTGGTTGTTAGGATTTTTGAGTATTATCTTATGTCATATTCAAAGTTAGAAGTGGTTTTAATCTTGGGATGAAATTATTTTGTTGTATATCTGGTCTAATTTATGATGTGCCTCATATAATATTTTTTGTAATTCTCCTACTGTTTTTCTTGAATCCGGAAGGGCTGTTTCTAAATCTTGTAAGGTTCCAAGTTCCATACTGCCTCGACTGAATATGAATTTATCTGGATTTAATCTATTAATATCAGTTTCAAGGAGACTATCTCTTTCGTTAGGCCTAGCATAAGAGTATGGATTCTCTCCTTTTTGTGCATAGTCCATTCTTGTTTTTACTTTGTCTATTTGTTGGGATGCATCTTCTTCGGTCCATGTCGTTAGTTCTTCCATTGATATTTCGAGAAATTCCTTTATTGAGTTAAATGTGTGGTCTATTTCGCCATAATAAATATGTCCGTTGTTATAGTATGTCTCAATGAGTGATTGTTCTATTTTTGTTACGTTCTGATTGTCGATTGTTTCGCCTAATTTTTGTATGTCTTTTACTGCGTATTCAAAATCCGCTTTGTCAGGACTTACATAGCCTCTTAAGTAAGATATTGACCAGTACACGTTGCCTATTTGGTTTTCTATTTTGGATACTAGCGCTAAATCTTGGTCTGTTAGATCTATTTTGACCACTAGGATGGGGTATATGTTGTAAATATTATATATCTTTCTGTATGTGCTTGTTTTTGGTGATTTTTGCTGTTCTGGTTTTGTTTTACGAAGGCATTTATATTTGCGCTTATCTTATATTTTGTTATGTATTTCAGTCTGGGGTCGATTGTGAATTGGCGTGCGCTTGAGCTTTTGTTTGGCGCTGTGTTCGTCTATGTTGGTTATCTTAAGTTTACTGAGATTGGGCTTGATTTTGTTATGAGTTTTCCGCTTCTTATTGTGAATGCGCTGATTTTTTTTGCTATAGGGGTGCTTATGGTTCTTTCCCGGTCGCATATTGCGGTGGTTGGGCTTGTTCTGGTTGCGCTTGGCATTTCGCTTCATGGGCTTGGGTTTTTTGAGTCTTATAGTGTTTCTTATCTTTTTTACAGGTTCGGGATTCAGCCGGTTATGTTTTTGACGGATTTTTTGATGCCTATGCTTGCGGTTGTGTGGGTCTGGAAGGGGGGTAGTTATTGATATGGCAAATAAATTTACTCTTATTATAGAGCAGGATACTGAGGGTTGGTTGGTTTCTGATGTTGTTGGGTTGCCCGGTTGTCATACTCAGGCTAAAAGTATGGATGTGCTTTTGAGAAGAACGAAAGAAGCTATTCAGTCATATCTTGCGTCAGATGCGGATTCGGAAGTTTCTGGTAAGTTTGTTGGAATTCAATAGATAGAGGTATGATTTTTGAGTTTATAATCGTGTGATTTTTTCTTCGAGATGATTGTCAATATTTTTTGTTAATTTTGGGATGCTGCCGATTAGACCGATTTTTTTGTCTTTTATGATTATTGCGCCTTCAAAGTATTTCTTTTTTTTGAGCCAGTCAAGTGTTTTTTTTATGTCTTTTTCGGTTTTTACCTGATTTGCTGCTGCTGTTGCGAGGGCGTCTGCAATGTTTGCTTTTTTTGAGAAGATTACTGCAAGGTCGCATTTTCCGAAGCTTAGGGAGTGTCCCATGTTAGATGATGATGAGCAGATTGATATTGGGGTGTTTTCGTCTGTCAGGTGGAAGCATAGTTTGTCTTTTAGTTTGTTTTGCCCGGAGAATAAGCCGATGTTTATTTTGCTTTTTGTGTATGCGTAGATGTCGCCGCCGTTTTCTACGATGAGTGTTTCTGGGTTGTGGAGAGCTATTGCTTTTTTTGCGCTGAATTCTGCCAGTGTGCCTGCAACTGCTGCCATGGGACCGACTTTGGCAATTTTTGCTGCCATGACCATTTCTTTTATTATTTTAGGGGCGTCTTTTTTTGTTTTTACGGGAACCAGTGAGTTTAGAAATTCTTTGTCGGCGTAGTTTTCTATCAGTGTTCTTTGGGTTATGAGTTCTTTTTTTATTGTGCTGATTGCTTCTTTTTTGTCGGTTATGACTTTGAGTTTGCTTGTCTTATATGTCAGTGTCTGGGTTTCCATTTAGATCATCATTAATTGCGCCGAAGGGGCATACGAGGATACATGCTCTGCATTCTATGCATTTCTCTCTGTCGAATTCTATTTCCATTGTTTTTTTATCTGGTATGTGGAGGGCGCCTGTGGGACAGTGGGCGATGCAGAGGCTGCATTGTGTGCATTTGTTTTTGTTTAGCTGTGTGCCTGTTTTGAATGTGTTTACTTTTATTCCCCGGGATTTCAGGTAGGTGATTGAGTCTTCTATGTTTTTTTCTTTTCCTTCAAGTTCTATTATCATGAATCCGATTTGCTTTTCTGTGATGTTTGCGCGGAGGATGTTTGGGATTACGTTGTAGTGTTTTATGATGTAGTATATGCTGGGGTCTTTTATTCTTTTTTTCGGGTAGCGAAGCTGGAATTTTTTTGTTTTTAAGTTATTGGGGGTGTTGGTGTTATATTGTATCTTGTCTTGTGTATCTGTGTTATTATTATCATTATTATTATTATTCATATCCCCCTTGGTGTTTGGTGGTGTCCATCCTCGAGCCCCCACCCTCCCATCTTTAGAGTTATTAGGATGTTTTGTTTCTTTGTCTTGTTCTTTTTTGGCTGTCATTTTTTGTCATCTGTTTACTGTTTTTTGTTGTCTCTTATTTCCAGTTGTTTGAATGGCTGGTTTTGTGGGAGTTTCTCGTAGGGTTCGTTGAGTGTGAATTTACCTGTTTGTATTTCTTTTTTTAGGATGGATGCGATTTTTTTGGCTTTCGGGTAGCTTGACATTGAGCTTGTTTTTACTTTTTTGTTGTTTATCCTGATTTGTCCTGATTTCAGTTGTTTGTAGTTGACTTTTGCTATTGTGTTTGATAGTCTTTTTGGGTAGTCGCTGCTGTAGTCTATTATGGGTGCGTATATATCTTCGTCTTTTACGCAGGTGCTTTTTAGGATTTCTTTGTTCAGTATTGGGATTGGGATGCCTATTCCGAGTGCGAGGCTTGCGCCGTAGCCTTTTATGCTTGCGCCGCGTACGAATTCGCTGTCCATCTGTTTCATGTCTGCTGTTAGTGCCAGTGTGGCTGCGCCTTCTTCGGGTACGTTGTTTTTTGTTCTTTTGCAGTCGGTTGTGTGCTGTGTGCCTTGGGAGTAGATGTGGCCTGGTGCGCCTGCGAGCCAAACTTTTGTGCCGATGCCGATTGTTTTGCATAGGGGGTCGTTTAGGAGGGGGCTTAGCTGGCCTGCTGATGAGTATGTTGCGTTTTGCATGTTGGGTTTGAGGGCGCCCATGTATGTGTAGATGGTGTGTTCTTTGTGGGCGTTTACTGCTACATTGTAGTTTTGGTAGCAGTTTCTTGGGTTTACCATGGTTGCCTGGTTGAGGGTGTTTATGTTTATCATTGTCCTTAGTTCCCGTCTGGGGTATTCGTCTGTTGCGTAGGATAAAGCGAAGAGTTGTACATCTTTTCCGCTTACCAGGTCTTCTATTACGTGGCCGCCGCCGTATTTGAATTCGCCTGGAAAGTACCTGTTTCCAGGGTCGTTGTGCTGGAGTTCTGTTGCGCCGAGGTATGCGTCTACTGCTGCGATTCCTGTGTATATGCGTACGTCGTTTAGCCATGCTTCTGTCATTCTTATTTTTGGTTTGGAGTGTCCGAAGTTCAGGAAGCAGCCGGATGAGCACATTGTGCCGAAGGTTGCTGTGGTTACTATGTCTATGTTTTTGTATGCTTCGTCTATGCCTTCTTTTTCTACTATGTCGATGATTTCTTCTGCGGTGACTACGACTGCTTGTCCTTTTTTTATTTTTTCGTTGAGTTCCTGATAGGTTTTTGGCATGTGTTGTCTTTTGGGGGTTTATCTTTATTTGTTTTTGCGAGGGTTGTAGTAGATTAATATTTTTTTGGGTTTATATTGGTCTTTTATGGGTGGAGTTTCTGTTGTTTCGGGGGATATTTGCGCGCTTAATGTTGATGCTATTGTTAATCCTGCCAACTCTTCAGGTTCGATGGGCGGCGGGGTTGCGCTTACTATCAGGAGGAAAGGGGGGCAGATTATTGAGGATGAGGCGATGGCGCATGCGCCTGTTGCTGTCGGGTCTGCTGTTTTGACTACTGCGGGTCGGTTGCCTTGCCGGTTTGTGATTCATGCGCCTACTATGGTTGGTCCTGCTGAGAGGGTTGGTGTTGGGAATGTGCGTCGGGCTGTTTTGGCGGCGCTTGAGTTGGCTCGCGAGAAGGGGATTTTTGAGGTTGCGTTTCCGGGAATGGGTACGGGTGTCGGCGGGGTGGATAAGGGGGAGGCTGCGCATGTGATGGTTTGTGAGATTCTTGATTTTGTTTCGAAGAATGAGGGCTTCCGGGTGGTTTTAGTTGGTTTTGACGAGGAGTTGTATGAGTGTTTTTTGGGTGAGCTGTAGTAAGGTTTTTCTGTGCATAATTTGATGTGTGTCTTTTTAGTGTCCATGTTTTTGGACAGGTGTCCAGTTATGTGGACATGTATTTTGTCTGTGTTGGTTAGAGTGTTTCCAGTGTGTCGCCTTGTTTTATTGTGCCGCCTTTTATGACTTTTACAAATATGCCTTCTTTTGGCATGACGCATTCGCCAAGTTCCTGGAAGATCTTGCAGCTGGCATGGCATGTTTTTCCGATCTTTGAGACTTCGAGGATTACTTCGGTTCCTGCTTTTAGTTTGTCGCCGATTTTTAGTTGTTTCAGGTCTATATCTTTGGTTGTTATGTTTTCTGCGAAGTCGCCGGGGTTTAGGGTGATTTGTTTTTGTTTGATTTTTGCGCTTTCTTTCATGCGGTCTATGCTTTCCTGTGCAAGGAGGCTGATTTGTCTTATTTCTGCGCCGGCGTGGGCGTCTGATTCAAGGCCGAAGTTCTCTATTGCCTTTGCCTGCTTTACAGGGGCTTTTGTTATGTGCTTGCTTGTGCTTGTGTTGATTGAGTGTATTTTTCCTTTCATTTTTGGTGCACCATTCGTTTTCTGGATTTTATGGGATTGTTATCTTTTTATGTTGGTGTGTTGTCCATATCTTTTTTAGCTGGGTTATGGCAATGTCGATTCTTGGGAGTGTTGATGATATATGTGTTTGTCCGTTGGGTGTTTTTAGCATGTGTTTTGTTGTTTTGATGGGGTATAGTTTGCCTGAGGTTGCTTTGTTTATGACGTCCTGTTTTGTCAGTTTGCGGCTGTTCCATGAGTCGAGGATGATTTCGCTGTCCATGTAGTTTACGTAGAATACGGGGATGTTCTGGATTTTCAGGTTTTTGAAGACGTTGTGCCTGTGGTGGCCGTCAAGGATTATGTTTGTTTTTTTGTCTGCTACTATTGGGTATTTTATGCCTTGTTCAATTATGCTTTTTTTTACTTCGTGTATTTTTTTCGGGTCTGTGTGCTCGTGGGGTTTTAGGTTGTTTGTGTTGGTTAGTTTTATGATGTATGGCAACCTTGTAAAAGGTTGATCATTAGGTGCGTTTCGCTTCCGCTCAAGCGCACGAAGGTAATTTTCTATTTTGTCCTTTTTCGAGTCTAAAATCACCAGATTCGTGGTTCCTTTTGCTTTCCTATAGGCTGCACCGGTAGCCACCCATGTTTGTTTTTGTTTCGTTCATTTTATTGCCTCCATTTGAGTGTTTTTTTCTATGCTTCTGAGTTGTAGCTCTTGTGAGTTTGTCCTGTTGGAACTAAGTTTTGTTTTTTTGGTTGTGCTTAGTGGGTTATTGGGATTATAGAGAAGTAATGGTTCTTTTTCATTTGTTGATGCAAACACGTTCACCAGTCATTAGACTCACCGTTATGTAGTTAATTTATGTGGGCTAAGGTTTATATATCTTGTGATTGGGGTTTTTGGTCTGTGTTTGTAGATGTGGATGGTTTGGTTATACTTGAGTGGAATCTGGTTTTAGATTTTATGTTATGGGTCAGATTTTGGTTTCTTTTTTCCATGAGCCTGTTTTGAACCATGCAAGGGATATGATTGATGTCATGGCGGCTGCGATTACGAAGGACCACCAGATGCCGGTCAGGCCCATGGCTTTTGTGAATGCAAGGTAATATGCGATGGGTATGCAAAATATGAATAAGCGTATCATTGTCAATACTAGTTGAGGGGTGCCTTTTCCTGTGCCCTGGAATGCTGATGCTATTATCATGCCTGTGGGGATGAATATTAGTTCTATGGGTACTATTTTGAGGAATTCTGATCCCAGAGATATGACTGTCTTGTCGTCTGTGAAGAGTGTCATGAATTGGTTTCTGAAGGTGATCAGTATTATTGCGGTTGGTATCATGAAGGTGGTGAGGAGTTTGATTGCTGTTTTTACTGTGGTTTCTATGCGGTCGTATTTTTTTAGTCCTGCGTTTTGGCCGACTATGGTGATTACGGCTGTGGCGATGGCGATAGAGGGTAGTATTCCTATTGTCTGGAGCTTGTTTGCTGCGCCGAAGGCAGCTATTGCAGGGGTTCCGAATTTTGCTACGAAGGATGTGAGGATGAAGAATGCAATGGACATGCTGATTTGTGATAGTGATGAAGGGATGCCTACTTTTAGTATGTTTTTGATTATTTTGGGCAGGTAGTTGAATCCTCTGATGATGGGTGTGACTTTTGCTCTTTTTTTGATGAAGTGGTGTAATATGAGGAGCAGGCCGAATAATCTGGAGATTACTGTTGCTATTGCAGCGCCTTCTATGCCTAATGGGGGTATTATCCAGTATCCGAATATCAGTATGGGGTCGAGTATTATGTTTAGTGATACGGATATCACTAGTGCTTTCATGGGTGTTAGTGTGTCTCCTTCGCCGTGTAATATTGAGTTTAGGATGAATACTGTGAGTATTATGATGAAGTTGTAGATTATTATTGTCATGTAGCTTTTTGCTAGTGATATTACGGCTGTTTCTGCGCCCATGAATGTGAAGATTTGTTCTATGTAATATAGACCCAGCGCTGTTGTGACTATGCTTATTATTGCTGAGAGGATTAGTCCGTGGGTTGCTGATTGTCTTGCGTCCATGATCTGGTTTTTGCCGATGTATCGTGCTATGAGGGATGTCACTCCTATGCCTATTCCTGCGCCTATTGCGATTATGAAGAAGATTACGGGGAATGTGATGCTTATGGCGGCGAGGGCGTCTGCGCTGAGCCTGCCGAGAAAGATGGCGTCTATTATGTTGAAGGCTGTCTGTAGTGCCATTGAGATTATTACCGGTGTTGAGAGGGCTATCAGTGTGCTTTTTATGTTGCCGTTTGTTATGTCTATGTTTTCTTTAGAAAATCTTTTCATCTGTTTTTTTGGTGTGTAACCTATAAAAAAGGGTTTTTATGGCTTTGGCTATAGTGTTGATGTAAAAAGTAAAAAATGAGAAAGAGTAAAAAAGAATAAAGATTGGGGCATTTATCTTGCGCCTGTGGCTTCTTTGTCTCTTCTTGTCTTTTCCTGTATTGCGAAGCTTGCAGGATCGCTTTTGTAGGCTGAGAGTATTTCGTTTGAGAGTCCTTGTGCGGCGCTTTTTTTCTTTTTTACGGTTCTTTGGTATGAGCCTTGCGCGATGTGTTTCAGTGCAAGGTCTACTCTTCTTTGGGGAGCTGTTACTACGGATTCTCTTGCGAATATGCCGCCTCTCTGGTATGTCAGGACTTCTTCTAGCGGGGCGGAGTTTTCTATAGCTCTTATGAGAACTTCAACTGGGTTTTTTTCGGTTTTTTCTTCGATTATGTTGAATGCCTCTATTAGTATTTTTGTTGTTTTTGTTGTGGTGCCGACGTTGTGGCCGCTTGAGAATTTGTGTTTTTTGCCGCGGTGACCTGCGACGAACATCTTGTTTATGAGGCGTTCTGTGATGTTTAGTTTTGATTTGTGGAACTGATTTTTTGCGTGTCTTCCGCCGCTTTTTGGGACTATTACTGGGCTTAGGTTTATGTAGTTTACGAGTCCGGGGTCTGAGACTTTTATGTTTTCTGTGCTCCATGTGTTGAATAGTTTTATTTTAGAGGATTTTTGTTTTGTTTCTGCTATGTGCTTTATTTCAGAGGGTTTTTGTTTTGTTTCTGTCATGTTATCATCTTATTTGCTTGGTCTTTTTTTTGTGCCTTTTATGAGTTCGTTCAGTGATATACCGTTTACCTGTGTAACTTTCCATTTTACTGATGGAAGCGATCCTTTTGGACCGGATTCTGAGCCGCCGATTCCTTCAAGTAGGACTTCGTCGTGTTCCTGAACGTGGTTGATGGCACCTGTCAGAGGGCAGAATGCGGTGATTTGTTTACTGTTTTTGATTAGCTGTACTCTTACGCATTTTAGCATGCCTGAGTGGGGCTGTTTTGCTTCAAGCTGCCTTTTTTCAAGAACTATGCCTTTTGCCTGTGCTGAGCCTTCCAGAGGATCTGTTTTTTCTTTGAGGCGCAGGGTCTTTCTTGCGAAGTCTATAGATTTCCATCTTTTCTTGAGCCTGTTTTTTTTGAGGTTTCTTCCTGCGTATAGTCCACCTGACATTTTTGTTTCACCGTTATTCTATTTTTATGTTATCAATATTGAATTGTCTTTTTAAAAAGATTTTGATTATGTTTATGTTTTTGCCGCCTCTGCCTATTAGCAGACCTTTGTTTCTTTTTTCTGTTTCGATGGTTATTGTCTTTTGTTGGTTGTTTTCGATTAGGGTTATTTTTTTTGCCGGGATAGGCAGCATGTTTTTTGTGAATTCTTCTGCGTTCTCTGTGTGCTTGTATATTATTATGTTCTGGTTCATTTTTTTTTGGAGTTTTTTTATTTCTATGCCGTTTTTGCCGATCAGGTTTTTGAAGTTGTTTGTTTTTACTACGAAATATAGTGTGTTATTTTCGTTTGCGTAGTCAACAACGTGTGTTCTTGTGATTTTTTCGAATATTGTGATGTTTATTATGTCATCGTTTGTGTATTTTATTGGCATTAGATTCACGCATGATGGTAGCTGTTTTATTTTTTGAGGCCTAGTACTACAATTGAAAATGGCTTTCTTGCGCATGCGCCTAATTCGATGCTTGTGCCGTTGAATAAGTGTATTTTTGATTTTGAGAGTTTTGCTGCGTTTTCTATGTCGCGCCGGATGTTTTTTGGGCAGTTTGTGGCGATTATGGCGGAGTCCAGTTTGTTCTGATTCAGGTATTTTAGGGTTGTGTCTGTGCCGATTGTTATTTTGCCTGAGTCTATTGCGTTTTTGATTGTTTTTGTTATGTCCATTGTTAGCACCATTTATGTTTTTTTAGTCTTTTACTTTTAGTTTTATCATTCCTGTGCCGATGGGTGCGATGTTTCCTATTATTATGTTTTCTATTACGCTTTCGAGCGGGTCGATTTCTCCCGCGGAGGCAGCGATGGTGAGGTGTTTTACTGTCTCTTCGAAGTTTGCTCTTGAGAGTACTGATGATTTCTGGCCTGCGAGCCCGTATCTGCCGATGGCCTTGATTGTGCCGTCGTTTGTCATTGCGTCTGCAACGACCAGGAGGTGGCGTATGTCTGTGTCAACGCCCTGTTCGCGCATTGTGCTTAGTGCTTCTTTAATGATTGCGTTTCTTGCGGCTTCTATGCCAATGGTTTTTGAGACTTCGAATATGTTGTTTGATGTGGTTTTTGTCATGTTTATTCCAGGCATTTTCAGGACTTTTTTGAGGTTTGATCCGAGGGTTTTTATTGTCCATTCTTCGTTTTCGTATTCAACTATTGCCTGTTCTATGCCTTTGATGCCTTTTATGAAGAGGCTTCTTACGCGGACTCTTATGGATTGAAGGTCACTTATTGTGTAGTCTTGTTTTTTGTTTTCTGCAATTTCAATTATTATTATGTCCTTTTCGGATGAGATGTTTATATACTTTATGCCTTTTTTGATTACTGAGATGATGTTTTCTGTTGTGATGTCTAGGTTGTGGAGGATAGTTTTGTCGGGCAGGAGTTCGACTCTTAAGTTTATCAGGTCTATTGAGTCTTCTTTTAGTATGTGTTTTAGCTTGGTTTCTTTTATTTTCGCAGCTATTTTTCTTGCGTCTTCTTTGTTGTTGTGTTCTTTGTCGAGGTAGATTTCCATTGTGGGTGTTTTTGGTATTTTTCTTGCGTCGAATAGTTCAATGAGTCTTGGCAGACCTTTTGTTGTGACGAGCTGTGTACGGCCTTCGGAGTGGTATGCTCTTAAGGTGGTCTGTGTTGCCGGCTCTGAGATTGACTGGGCTGCTATTACGCCTATTGCTTCGCCTACTTCGTATTTGAGATTGAGGTATCTTTTTTTGAGCAGGTCTTTTTCTTTTTTTGTCAGGTCCATGTTTTCGTATATGCCTGGTAGTTCTTTGGTTGTTTGGCTGCCTGCCTGTTTTTTGTTAAGCCTGTTTTTTGTTGCTATTTCTTTGTTGATGTAGCCGCCGTCGCTTTTTGCAGGGTCTATGCCGTCTTCGCCGGGGATGAGTTGAATTATTGTGCCTGAACTGTCACGGACGCGGTAATCTTTGCCTATTTTTATGTCCTGAAGGGCGCTTACGAGGCGGCGCTGCATGTAGCCGCTGACGCGTGTTTTTAGTGAAGAGTCCATTATGCCTTCACGGCCTTTCATGACTTCAAAGAAGAATTCTATCGGGTCTATTCCTTTTTGGAAGGAGGATCTTACGAAGCCGTGTGATGCCGGGCTGAGGTCGCCTTTTTTGAAGTGTGAGAGTGTTCTTCCTGTGTAGCCGCGGAAGATTCTTCTGCCGCGGATTGTTTCCTGGCCTACCAGTCCTGACATGTATGCGAGGTTCTGGATGCTGCCGCGGGCGCCTGTTCGTGCCATGATGATTGCTGTGTTTGTTTCATCTACGTTTTTGTCGATTATTTGCTGCGTATTGTTTGTGATTTTCCAAAGTTCAATCATGATTAGGTCTTCGAGGGTTTCTTCCTGGCTTCTTCCAGGGGATACTTCTATTTTTCTTTTTTTGTATGTTTCTATTAGTTTGTCAATTTCTACTAGTTGTTCGTCGATTCCCTTGTGTATGTTGTCTTGGGTTTTTTTGTCTGTGTCGAGATTGTCGAGGGATATGCTGAACCCAAATTTCATCATTGTGTGGGTTATGATTTTTGTTATATGGTCTATGAATATTCTTGCTTCTGTGTGTCCTTTTTCCATGTCGATGATGTCGATTAATTTTCCTTTGAAGGCTGCGATGCCGTTGCTGTCGATGACGCCTTTTTTGAGTTCGCCGTTTTCTATGATTACGTATGCGTCGTTTTCACATTGTGCTTTTTTGCATATTTCACAGTTGCGGCATGTGTTGGCTTTGTATTCCAGATTTATGCCTTTGGGTATGGCGAAGCTGAATAGCTCTTTGCCTGTGTATGTGTCTTTTTTGAGGTCTGCGGTTATGTCTGAGTTGGAGATCATTTGTGCTGTTTCCTGTTTTGTGAATTCTGTACCGGTTCTTGTTAGGAGGTATGCGCCGGAGATGTAGTCCTGGTCGCAGCCCATGATGGGTCCTCCGAAGCGCGGGGATTTGATGTTCTGTTCGACTAGCATGAGTTGTTCTGCTTCTGATCTTGCTTCTGCGGTCTGGGGGACGTGGAGGTTCATTTCGTCGCCGTCGAAGTCTGCGTTGTAGGGTTTGCATACGCAGAGGTTTAGCCTGAATGTCTTGTGGGACATTATTTTTGCGTAGTGTGCCATTACGGACATGCGGTGGAGTGAAGGCTGCCTGTTGAATAGGACGATATCGTCGTCTATTAGGTGCCTTTCTACAATGAATCCTGCTGTGAGTTCTTCAAGAATTGATTCTTTGTTTTCGTTGATGACTCTTTTTCGGATGCCGTCAGGGCGTGTTATGTAGTTTGCACCAGGGTGTATGTCAGGACCGTTTTGGATGTATGTTTTTATTTCATTTATGTTTTGTTTTGTGACTTTGATTGGTATTGTGAGTTCTTTTGCGATTATTTCCGGGATGCCTACGTCGTTTAGGCTGATGTTGGGGTCAGGGGATATTACTGTTCTTGCACAGTAGTTTACGCGTTTGCCTGTGAGGTTGTGGCGGAATCTGCCGTCTTTGCTTTTGAGCCTTTGCGCTAAGGTCTTCAGGCTGCGGCCTGATCTGTGTCTTGCAGGGGGTATGCTTGATATTTCATTGTTGAAGTATGTGCTTACATGATATTGCAGGAGTTCCCATAGGTCTTCTATTATGAAGTCAGGGGCGCCTATTTCAAGGTTGTCTGCAAGGCGGTGGTTGATGCGGATTATGTCGACCAGTTTGTGGGTCAGGTCGTCTTCTGAGCGGTCGCCGCTCTCTAGTGTTATCGATGGTCGTGCTGTTACGGGGGGAACGAGCATTAGTGTCAGGATGTACCATTCGGGTCTCCCGCCTTTTATACCGATTAGTCCTGCTGTTTCGTCTGAGATTTTTTCGAACTGCTCTCTTATTTCTACAGGGGTTAGTGAATGTTTATCTCTTACGAATGTGGATGGCTTGTCGAGTTTGATTTTGCCTTGCTTTTCACCACAGTCCGGGCATATTGTTGCGATTTTGAGTTTTTTTATGGATATGCCTTCTTGTAGTTTTGTTTTGTCTACAAGGAGGGCGCCGCATTTATGGCATGTGTGGGTTAGAAGGAGCCGGATTTGTGGCAGGTAGAGTATGTTTATTATGGGGCGTGCAAGTTCAATGTGACCGAAGTGACCTGTGCATTCGCCGATTCTGCCGCCGCAGGTCGCGCAGCGCATGCCTGGGTCGATTATGCCTAGTCGCGGGTCCATTACGCCACCGTCGATAGGGTATGCGTCGGCACCGTAGACTTCGGATGTGACGACGGGCATGACTGAGAGTTTTCTGATTATCTCGGGGGATATCATTTTGAATTTTATCTCTTTTATTTTTGTCATTTGTTGCACCTAGGTTAGTCTTCTGTGACTATTTGGGGGTATATCAGCATGCTGCGCAGTTCGTCGAGTAGTAGTTTGAATGCGTAGGACATTTCAACATTTTCTATTTTTGTGCCTTTGCAGAGCGGACAGTATATTTTGTTTTTGATCCTGTCGTGTATTGCGGTTATGCCGCATTCTTTGCAGATTGGGATTTGTGTTTTGTCTGATGAGAATCTTTCTTTGAGGACTACTGCTGCGCCGTGGGCTATGAGGCAGTCTTTCTCCATTTCGCCGAATCTCAGACCGCCTTCTTTTGAACGGCCTTCTGTTGGCTGTTTTGTCAGCAGTGCTATGGGACCGCGTGAGCGCGCATGTATCTTATGGGATACCATGTGGTAGAGGCGCATGTAGTAGCCTATTCCAATGAGTATTGGCGCTTCAATGATTTCCCCGGTTACGCCGTTGTATAGCCTTTCTTTTCCGTCGTCACGGTATCCGAGTTTTCTTAGTTGGGTTCTGATTTCATCTACGTTTCCTTTGAATGCTGTGCCGTCTTGTTCTTTTCCTTCGAGGCTGCCTTTTTTGCCTGCTATGATTTCCAGAAGCTGACCAACTGTCATTCTTGATGGGATTGCATGAGGATTGATTATTATGTCGGGCGTTATGCCGTTTTTGGTGAAGGGCATATTTTCTTCTGGTACAACTAGACCGATTACGCCTTTTTGACCGTGGCGGGATGCGAATTTGTCGCCAACTTCAGGGATTTTCTGTTCTCTTACTGATACTTTTATCAGTGTGTTGCCGTCTTTTGTGCTTGCGAGTATTACTTTTTCTACTGTGAAGTCTTTTCCTTTTGTTGCTGTCAGTGAGTTTTCCCTGCGGTCTTTTATGCCCATCCTTATTTCTTTCTGGATGCCGAGGAAACGCAACGGGGATGTTTTTCCGACTAGTATGTTGTTTTCTTTTAGGCTTGTTTCAGGTGAGACTATTCCTTCTTCGCCGAGCATGGAGTATTCTTCTTCTGATTTGTAGCCGCGCACTTCGGGGTCGGGGATGCCTATTTCATCTTCCTGACCGCCCCAGTATCTTCTTGCTTCTGTGAGGTGTGTGCGGATGAACAGTGATCTGCCAAGGCCGCGTTCAAGTGAGCTTTTGTTTATTACTATGGAATCTTCGATGTTGTAGCTGTAGTATGGCATTACCGCAATTATGAGGTTCTGGCCGGTTGGATGGGTCGAGAGGCCGGTTGCGTCTGTTGTCTGTGATTGGACTATTGGCCTTTGAGCGTTTAGCAGGAGGTGGGCTGTTGTGTCGTCCCTTAGCAGATAGTTGTGGAGGTAGATACCTGTTGATTGGACTATCATTCGTGAACCATAGTTCAGACGGTCTCCACGGTCTTTTTCAGGATATGCTAACAGTGATGCGGCAATGCCGAGTATGAGTATCGGGTCGATTTCGAGGTGTGTGTGGTCTTTTGTGAGTGTCTCTTTCGTGGTTGCGATGTATGCGTTTTCTTCTTCTTCTGCATCAATAAATTCTATTATGTTCTGGTCTATTAAGTCTTTCCATGTGAGTTTATTGTTCTGAATGTTTTTGAGCATCTCGTCTGTGAGCATGGGTTTTCCGTTTTCGACGGCGATCAGGGGGCGTCTTACGCGGCCGCCGTTAAGGTTTAGTTGTATTTCGTCTTTTTCTTTGTGGTGTGCGATGTTTAGTTGTGGAGATAGTATGTTTTTTCTTCTTTTTTCTTTTAGGGATAGGACTAGCTTTTCGGCGTTGTCGCAGTTTCCTGTGTATATTCCGTCAATATAAATTTCTGTCATGCTGTTCAACTTTTGATTGTTTGTTTTCCTGTTCGATTTCTACTCCGAGGCTTTTCAGGGTGCTTAATACTTTTGTTTTGTCTGCTTCGTTTGAGGGTATTGTGACCTGTGCGCCCAGTGCGAGGAAGTTTCTCAGGCCGATGCTTTGGCCTTCCGGGGTTCTTACGGCACATAGGCGACCCCATTGGGTTGCATGGAGTTCTCTTGCTTCAAAGTGTTCCTGAGTGGATGATAGTGGGGATACTACGCTTCTCAAATGGCTTATGGTTCTTACGAAGTTTGAGCGTTCGAGGCGCTGACATACGCCGGTTTTGCCGCCGACCCAGTTGCCTGTTGCCATTGCTCTCATGATTTGTTTTGTGAGGACGTCTGAGACTACTACGCTTTGGAGTTTTAGTAGTTTTCTGCCGCGCTTCATCATTTTCTGGTAGTTGTATTGAAGGCGTGCAATCAGGCCCCAACGACCCATGATGATTGATCTGAAGAGTATTTCGAGGAGGTCTCCCGGCATTTTGAGCCTCTTGTTTGAGTAGTGGTCTATGTCGTCTTCTTTGATTTTGCCTTTGTGGAGAAGGATTAGTTTGCGTATGACCAGACCAAGGAATTTTGCTTTTTTTATTGAGTCTTTTGGCTCGTTTCCGAGGTGTGCTAGCAGGTAATTGTTTAGTAGTTGGGTGGCACGTTCTTCTCGTTGCTCTTTCATGCGTACTTTCATTTTTTTGCCGATGTAGTCGAGGGCTTCTTCCCTGTTTGCAATCTGTGTGTCGTAGATGTTGATGTATACGTCTTCTATGTCTTCTTCTTCTGTGCCGATGGCTTCTATGACTTCTTTGTCTGTTTCGAGGCCGAGGGCTTTCATTAGTACGATTATGGGTATTGGTGTTTTTACGAGGTTTGCGAATTTTGCTGTTATGATGCCTTCCGGGCATCGCTCGAATACGTGGCGCTGGATATAGCCGCTTTTTTCGCAGTTTATTCTTGCTGTGATTTCGTCTGCTTTTTTCTGGAGTATTAGTTTGTTTGGTGCTATTTCTTCTGATAATACGATTACTCTTTCTGTGCCGTTTACTATGAAGTAGCCGCCGGGGTCGTATGGGTCTTCACCGGCTTTTATTAGTTCGGTTCTTGTCATTTTAGAGAGTGGGCAGAGGCAGGATTTTACCATGATTGGTATTTCGCCGATTTCTACTGTTTCTGTGTCGTGTTCTCTTTCTTCGAATACTGGGGTCATTTCTACGAATATAGGGGTTGAGTATGTGAGGTTTCTTAGGCGTGTCTCGGAGGGATATATTGCTCTTACGGAGCCGTCTGCTTCGTTTATTTGCGCTCTCTCGATGCTTACTTTCCCGAGTTTGATTGTGAGTTCTTCGCCGGTGGGAAGTTCGATTGTTATTTTAGCTATTTCATCTACTGTTTTCTGGAGGCGTCTTTCGACGAAGTCGTTGTATGAATCGATTTGGTGGGCTATGAATCCTTTGTTTTTCGAGTATTCGTTGAGGTAGCTTTTTGCGATGTCCATGGTTAACACGTTTTATTCCGGGATTACGATCCGATAGTATTTTGTTTTTCCTGCGGTGGGGCTGTCTCTGGTTATTTCGATGATGTCGCCTGTTTTTGCGCCTATTATTTCGGCGATCGGGTCTGTGTCGAGTATTTTTGGGAGTTGGTCGGCTGTTATGTCAAGTTCTTTTAGAATTTTTTGTGATTCGCTTTTCATGAGGATTTTGTGTTCTGGAACTAGTTCATGTGTAAATATGTCTTTTTCGCTCATGTTGTTTTTCACCAAAGGTTTTGTGGTGGGCCCGACGGGAATTTCACGGACGTTTTATGTTCGTTTTGAACCCGCGACACCCGGGTATCTTCTACAGATTCCGGTGCATTAACCGTCTGGTTAAAAGCTTCACCCTCGTCGATTAAGAGCCCGGTGCTCTAGCCAGACTGAGCTACGGGCCCACTCTGTGTGTATTATGTGTTTGGAATTGGAAGTACTCTATTTAAGTGATAATATTATAAATGTATCTGTAGGTGAGAGGTTTGTTTTTGTTGTTAGAATTTTTGAGATGTTTGGCGTGTACATAGTTATTACTCTGATAGGTTATATGATGCCGGTTTTCCCGGGTGAATGGTGAATAGAGAATATTTGTGAATTCCCCTGTGATGTTCATTAATGGTTCTATTTTGGTTATGTTTACGAATATAGTTTTTAGTGTGGTTAAGTTTATAAATGTATTGATTGATTGATTGATTGATTGGGGGGGGGTGGTGCTGTTGTATAACTATTGGGATTATATGTACTGTTGCTGTTTTTAAGAATATGACCAAAAATCGCTAAACGACATCAGAAAACCCTTCGGTCTTGACTTGTACAACAGCACCGGGGTGGTTGGGATTTGATTGTCGATTAGATCATTTTTGTGTAGATTACTTTGCCTGTGTAGTGTGTGCCTTCGTCGAGGACTATGATGTCGTATCTTGGGCAGTCAAACATGTCTTTGACGGCAGAAAATGATGGCGCTGCGATGATGTTTGCTATAGCTGTGTGGTCCTGAAATAGGTCGGCGTTGTAACCTTTTGGGCCGTCGCGTTGGTTGTATGTTGTCATCATTCTTTTGATGTCTGTGCAGTTGAATGTTGTGTCTGGGTTGTATTCTATTGCGCTCATGTATGTCGTCATTTTATCACCGAAGAGTTGTATTTTTTGAGTTGTTGATGATGTGTGTTTCGTGCGTAGTATTAAATTTGTTTTGGTGCGAGAAAGAATGAGGGTTATGGTCTGATTGTGCGTATTTTGTATGCTGTTAAACTGCTTTTGAGATTATTTTTATGTCTTCTTTGAATGATGTCTGTTTTGGGGGTTCGTTGTCGTCTTCGTTGTCTTCTTCGCGGTTGTACGATGGTTCTTTGTTTTTGTGCTGCCCTAGTTTTTTGTAGATTATTTCGCTGATTGAGGTGAATTTGTTTTTGTCTATCAGGTATATTAGTATTGATGTTATGAGGATGCTTGAGAATATGTCCCCGACTACGATGTTTGTGAATGCGGGGTCTGTATGTATTACTGCGAGCATGACTGTGGGGGTGAGGCCTTTTGCGCACATGGCTTCGAGGAAGTGCTCGTCTTTTTCTTCAAGGTCGTGGTTTATTAGTATTCTTACTACGAGGGCTCTTAATATGTATGCGATGAGGAAGAAGCCCAGACCGTACATTAGGTATTTCCACTGGCTGAAGTCTATGAGGATGTCGATGAGGTAGTGTGATGCTGTCCCGATGAGGAGGGTTATCAGTATGAAGTTGAAGAGTGATGATGCGAATGAGTATTTCATTGTGGAGAAGAGGGCTTTTAGTTTTATGGGGAGTGCGTCGTAGAATTCTACGTATATCTGGCTGAAGGTTATTAGGAATGTTATTTGTTCTGTGTTTTGTGTGAGGTATTCTGTGATGCCGAGGTCTTTTGCAGTGCTGAGATATGATATTATGGCTCCTGCTGAGATTAGTACGAGTACGTCGGGGATTTTGGTTTTTCTGAAGTTGTACTGGGCGAGGATGCCTAGTTTATTACGCTGCCTATCATGAATAGGCTTGTTGTTGTGTCCAGTTTGTTTCACTTTTGTGTTTTGTGTTTGTTTTGTATGGTGTGGTTATCATTGTTGTTATCTAAATATGGCTGAGGGGGTTATTATAATTTTTTGTTGGTTGGGTGGTGGTGGGTGGTGTTTGGAGAAAGGGGTGGTAGTATGAAAGCCCGGGGCGAGATTTGAACACGCGATCTCTGCCTTACCAAGGCAACGCTCTACCAGCTGAGCCACCCGGGCTTTTTAATATTGATGATGTTTGTAATGTTTAGATAATGTTTATAATTGTTTGTGATGTGGTTGTAATTTGTTGTTTGTAATGTTTGAGGTGTTATTTTTTTAAGTTTAATGAGGGGTTTGAGTTGTGTGCTTGTGTTTGTATCTTTAGTTATCTTTGGTTTTTAGATATCGTTGTCTTTTTTTCTTTTAGAGCAGGGCTGTAACAATGAATGAGAACATGATTATTATCATGCTGATTTTTATGAATCGTTGGGATTCCATTGCGTGTTTTGTGTTTATGAGGATTCTTAGGCCTGCGTATGCGAGGATTATGTCTGCTATGCTTATCATGTAGAGGTAGTTTTGGCCTAGTGTGGCTGTGGGTATTATGCTTAGGAATATTGTGATGATAATTAAGGATGCTGATATTATTGATGCTGTCTTGTCGCCGTAGTATGTTGCCAGTGTGATTCTTTTGTATTTTATGCTGTTTTGACTGTCGATGCTGTGCATTATTTTTCTTGCGGCGCTTGTGAGTGCTATCAGACTTGCGAGTATTACTATTAGTTTTATTATTGCTGTGTTTTGCGGGTTTGTGGAGAATCCACCGAAGATGATTACAGAGCCGTTGAAGTATCCTTGATATATGGCGCATAGGGGTGATTTTTCTTTGTAGTAGCTGTATATTGTCATGATTATTGTGTTGATTATGAGGATGAATGTGCAGGCAGGGGTTAAGAAATAATGGGATAGTGCGAGGCTTATTGAGAACAGGAGTGTTGCAAGTGCTATTGCTGATTCTTCTGTTATCTGGTCCTGTGCCAGTGGGCGTTTTAGTTTCCTTGTTTTGTCTTCTTTTATGTCGAAGTAGTCGTTTATTATTGTGAGGGATGTGAGTGAGATTAGGGCGGTGAGGATTGTGATTGATGCGTGTGTTAGTTGCGGTAGGTCACCAGTTGCGATTATCTGGATTGCAATTATGAGTGTGAGAACTTTTGTCATCGGGTAAATTCTTGCGAAACCAGTGACTCTTTTCATGTGGTCGCCTGTGAGGGTGATTATTTCGCGCCTGCTTTCATTTGTTTGCTTTTTAGTCTTAGACTTTTTGAGCCGCATTTTCTGCATTTGGTTTTTCCGGGTTTGTTTGTTCTTATTTTTGCGTTGCATTTCATGCATACTCTTACGTTTGAGAACATTCTTTGCATTGCTGCTGAATCTTTTGCTTTTGCCATTTTTTTCACCTGACTTATTCTTCTAAAGTGTTATTTATCTTTGGTTAGTTTTAAATAGATTGTGTTGGTGTTTTTTTTTTGGGATTATGTATTTTTCCCAGTTGATTTCGCCTGGTGTGTGTTGTTTTTTTGATTCTTTGTTTTTTATTATGTTTATTATTGTGGCTTTCGTCTGTTGTGGTGTGCTTTTTGTTGTGTCTATCTCGAATACATTTTTGTTGTTTGCTACTGCTTCTTGTAGGATTATGTCTAATGCTTCTGATTCTATGTTTTCTTCTATCTTTTTTTTGGGCCATTGCCTTTTTTTGAGGCGGGATCTTAGGGTGTCTGGGTTGGTGCGCAGTATTATTGTCAGGTCGCTTTTGCAGTAGTGGGCCAGGTGGCCTTCTATTATTGTGTTGTCCTGTATGTTTTTTGATTCTTTTTTTAATTTTTTTTCGTCTATTATCTGTGCTTTGCGGTATGTATCTTTTCCGATTATGAGGTTTTTGTCTTTTGCGTAGTTGTTTATGTTGATTAGCCTGTAGTTGAGTTTTTTTGCAAGTGTTTTTGAGGTTTGCGTCTTTCCGGTTCCGGGGGTTCCGCTTATGGTTATTTTCATGTGGGTCATCCTGGTTATATTTTTTTGAATCTTATTATTGAAATGATAAGTCCAAGTCCAAGTACTGCGCTTATTATAAATCCCAATATTCCAATAATCGGGAATCCGAATAGTAAGTGTCCTTTGTCTGTTTGCATGATTAGTGATGAGCCAATGATTAGTGAGGATATTATCATTGCGAATGATAGTCTGTTTCCTATCCATTTAAGGTTGTTTGAGAATGTGTCGAGGTTTTTGTGTTCGAATTCTATGTTGATTTTACCTATTGCCAGTCTGTTTATGATTTCTTTCAGGCTTTTCGGAAGCGTTTTTGCAAGGTGTTCATATTCAAAGGCGTTGTCTTTGATGGATTTTGCTAAGTTTAGCGGACTTATTTTTCTTCTGATTACCTGCTTTGTATATGGTTTGTATTCTTCAGCGATGTTGAAGTCAGGATCGAGTGTTGTTCCTATACTTTCGATCATGATAATTGCCCGGCTTAGGAGGACAATCTCGCGAGGTAAAGTTACTTTGTGTTTGACTAGTAGTTTCATTAGTTTGTTTAGTATTTCTCCGAGTTGTATGTTTTTTAGGTCGTTGTCGTAATACATGTCCATTATGTCTATGGTGTCATATTTGAATGTTCTGATGTCAATTGTTTCGTTTATCAGGCCCATGTTTGTCAGTTGGTTTATTAGTCCGTTTATGTTGTAGTTTGTGATGTGGATAAATAGTTGTGCGAGGTCGTTCATGGTGTCTTTGTCTATGTGTCCCATCATTCCGAAGTCAATGAAACAGATGACGTTGTCTTTTAGGATGAAGATGTTTCCCGGGTGTGGGTCTGCGTGAAAGAAGCCGTGTATTAGTACCTGTTTGAAGATGGATTCAGCTCCACGTTTGGCTATCAGTTTTTTGTCGAAGCGTTTTCGGGATTTTTTTAAGTCTTTGATTTTGGTGCCGTTTATGTATTCCATTGTTAGAATGCGTTTTGTTGAGTATTTGTCATATACTTTTGGGGCGGTAATGGTTTCGTCGTCTTTGAACATTTTTCTGAATTTTTTTATGTTGGTTTTTTCCTGCTGGTAGTCTATTTCTTTTCTGATTGAGCGTTCAAATTCGTCAATGATTTGTGGAATGTTGTAATATTTCCAGTGGGGCATGTGTTTTTCGATTAAGTTTGCGAGGTAGCGCATGATTCTTATGTCTTCTTCTGTTTGTTTCAGAATGTCTGGTTTTTGTATCTTTATTGCTACTTTGCTGCCGTCTTTTAGGGTTGCTTTGTGGACCTGGCCGATTGATGCTGATGCTAATGACTGTTTGTCGAATTCAGAGAAGTAGTAGTTTATGCGATGGCCTAGTTCGTGTTCTATTGTTGACTTTATGATGTCATAGGATACTGTGGGGGTTATGTCCTGTAGTTTTGAAAATTCTTTTGCATATTCTTCGCCGATTAAGTCTTCTCTTGTGCTTAGTATCTGGCCGAACTTGATGAATGTGGGTCCCAGTTCTTCCAGGACTAATCTTGCTCTTTCGGGAGTTGTTGCGTCTGGCTCTTCACTGGGTTTGTAGTGGAGGTATCTTTTTGTGAATGGGAGTTTGTCTTTTAGCTTTATGTGCTCGATTATGTGGTTGAAGCCATGTTTTGTCGAGATTTTTACGATTTCCCTGATTCTTTGGAGATATTGTTTGTTCTGATATATTGCGGCAGGATTCATATTTTTCACTGATGGTTGTTTTTATTGCGTTGATGTTTATGATGGTTTTCTATTTATAATGTCTTTGTTTTGTTATTTTATGTTGTTTTGTGCTAATTTGTGAATCCTGATAGCAGGTTTTTTATGTTTTCGCCTATTTGTCCTATGATTGTCAAGATGTTGTTTTCGGTGTCTGTGGTTGTTGTGTACATGAGGGTTATGACTGCGAGGGCTGTTGCTAATGCTACTACGATTGTGATTATTATCCATATTGATTGTTCCATTCCTTTTTTTATCTGCTTCACCCTGTGATTTTCTGGATGAGTTGTTTTATGAATGATATAATCTTTTCTATTATGGTTTGTTCTTTTATTGTGATTGTTTCTGTTTTTGTGTATTTGTTGCCTGCGAGGTCTGTGTAGTTGATTGTTGCTGTGTGGGTTCCTATTGGCAGTTCGAAGTCAAGGGTTGATTTTTTTTTTGGTTCTGTTATTTTTTTTGTGATTTTGTTGAGGGTGATTGTTATTTCTTTTGCTGTGTCTTTTTTTGTCTCGATTGCCACGGTTGCTGTGGTTGTGTCATAGTGGTATTTGTGTGTTATTTCTATTTGTGGTTTCTCGTAGATGCGGATGTTTCTTGTTGTTTTTGAGTCTATGTTTTGGCCTGTGAGGTGGAATGATATTTTTTTGTCGCCGATTGTGGAGGATGATATTGTTGTTTTTATTGTCTTTTCTTTTTCTATTTTTGTTGAGATGATGTCTTCTTTGTCTTCGAAGGTTTGTGTGAATTTGATTGTCTGTGATGTTGTGCGGTTGTTTTTGATGTGGGTTGTTACTGGTATTTCCTCGTTTGTTTTTGCGTATCGGGGTGTTTCTATTTTGTTGATGTAGATGTCTTTTGTTTCGCCTACGTTGTATTTTAGTGTTTTTACCTGGCCGGTTGATGAGTATATTATTATTTCGTGTTTGCCGGGCTGGTCTGGTGTGAATGTGTGTGTGAGTTTATCGGTTTCGCCTGGTTTTAGTGTGAATGTTTTTTCTATATGTTCGTTTTCATGTATTATGCCGATTGTTATGGGGTTTGTCCCTTGTGTTTTTTCTATGTTTATTTTTATTGTTTGGGTTTCTGCGAGGGTGAGGTCTTTTTTGTCTATCTTTGCGTCAATTGTGATTTGGTCGGTTTTTCGGGTTGTTAGTGTGTTTATGGTGAGGTTGATTGATCTTGTTGTGAGGAGGCGGGAGTTGAGTGTGAGGGGGCATGTGTATTGTGTATTTTTTTTGAGGTTTTCGCTTATTTTTATTTTCCAGTATGCTGTTTTTTGTTTGTCTGGTTCAAGCATGATGCTTTTTTCTTTTTCGTCTATTTCTACTATTGGTGTGGGGCTGATGCAGGGTTCAAGGTCGAGTTTGATTACTTTGTATTCTTTGGGTGTGAATTTCAGGAGTATTATTGCTTCTTCGCCCATTTCGAGTTTGTCTGAGCTTTTTAGTAGTTGGTAGTCTTTTTGTTTTTGTTTTTCGCTGATGGCGAGTATCTCGATTTCTGTTTCGTCTTCTGCCCAGGTCATTTCGCCGATTTTTGTGCCGTAGGCCTGTATTTCGTTTTTTACGATGTTGTCTTCTTTGGTGGCGAGCTGGATGTGGGTTGCGTCGAGGTTGCCGACTTCATTCCAGGTGGGGTCGACGGGAATCCATCTGCCGATGTAGACGTCTGCGAAGGCGTGTTTTTCCCAGCCGTCTTTGCCGTAGGCGTGGCCGGAGATGTAGCGGGTGGGGTAGCCGGATGCGCGCGCGAGGGCTATGAAGAGGCTTGAGAATTCGTCGCATGTTCCGACTTTGTTTTTTAGTGTCCATAGGGCGTCTTTTGATTCGGTGCCGAGGCTGAGTTTGTATTCGATGTTTTCGTGGACCCATGTGGCTAGTTTTGCGATGCGTTCGAAGTCGGTTTTGGAGTCTTTTGTGAGTTCTTTTGCGAGTGCTTTTATTTCAGGGGCGGTGCTTTGGATGTTTTTTGCAGGTTTGAGGTATATTTTGATGTTGTCGGGTATTGTGTAGGTTTCGGGGATGTGGAGGGTGCGGCGCTCTTTGATTGTGACTATGCTTTCTGCACTGTAGGTTATTATGTTTCTGGGGTTGTCTTTTTTTATTGTGAGGATGTTGTTTCCGAGTTTGTCTTGCGTGTATTTTTCGGTTGTTGTGAGTTCTTGGTTTGTGTTGTCTTTTGGGAATGTGAGGTTGATTTTTACCCATTCGAGTTTGCCTTCAGGGATGAGGATTTTGCCGTGCTGGGTTATTTTTACTGTCAGTTCTTCGATGTTTGCAGGGTCTTTTATTTCCTGGGTGATTGAGAGTGCGGGGTGGCTCAGAAGGAGGAGTGTTATTAGTATTGTTGTTAGTATGGATATGGCTGGTTTTGTTGGTTTTTTGAGGAAGGGGGGCATAGAATTTATTGGGCGCACGGGGTTAATATAGTTTTTATAGTTTTTGTGGTGTTTTATGTTTTGGTTTTTGTGTCAAGTATTTGCGGTTAGTTTTATATTATTTGGAGGGTATAGTGTTGGTTATGATTGAGATTTGGACTGAGAAGTATCGGCCGAAGACGCTTTCTGAGGTTGTGGGGCATGAGGCGATTGTTGAGCGCCTGAAGGCTTTTATCAAGGCGAAGTCGGTTCCTAATATGCTTTTTGCAGGTACTGCGGGGGTGGGGAAGACTACTTGCGCTATTGCGCTTGCGAAGGAGTTGTATGGGGATTCATGGTCGAGGAATTTTATGGAGACTAATGCGTCTGATGAGCGTGGCATCCTGGTGGTTAGGTCGAAGATTAAGGATTTTGCGCGTATCAAACCGCTTGGGGCGGAGTTTAAGATTATTTTTCTTGATGAGAGTGATGCTTTGACTACTGAGGCGCAGCAGGCGCTTCGCAGGACTATGGAAAAGTATACGCATTCGACGCGCTTTATTTTGTCGTGCAATTATTCTTCGAAACTTATTGCGCCGATCCAGAGCCGGTGTGCTGTTTTCAGGTTCGGGCCGGGGAGTGATGAGGCGATTTCGAGATATGTTCGGAGGGTTGCCAAGGCTGAGGGGCTTGATGTTACTAAGGATGGGATGGCTGCGGTTGTTGCTGTGTCTCTCGGTGATTTCAGGAAGGCTACTAATGTGCTTCAGTCGGTTTCTATTCTTTCGAAGAAGGTTGATGAGAAGTCTGTGTATGAGGTTGCGGCTACTTTGCATCCAAAGGAGGTCAAGGAGGTGCTTAATCTTGCGCTTAGCGGTAAGTTTCTGGATTCCAGAAAGAGGCTGTATGATTTGATGATCAATCGCGGGCTTTCGGGGCTTGATGTGATTCGCGCGATTCATCGTGAGATTCTTTCTGTTGATGTGGATGACAGGTGTAAGGCGCGCCTGATTGATAAGCTTGGGGAGTATGAGTTTCGGATTGTCGAGGGCGGGCAGGAGGATTTGCAGATTGAGGCTTTTTTGGCGCAGTTGGTTGCGTTGAAGGGTTGATTTTTTCTTATTGTGGCGGGGTGATTGATAGTCCGCTTTGTTCTATGAAGGCAAGGATTATGCCCATAAATGCCATGCCTATGAGCGTGATTATTATTGCGAGGATGACTATAATTAGGAGTATTATTAGAATGAAGCCTATTATTATTTTCAGGGCGCTTATGTTGTGGACGGCTTTGTAGCCGATGACTGATATGTATATCTGGTAGAGGATTGCAAGTATTCCTGCATAGGGAATCCATGCGAAGATACTTGCTGCTGATGAGTATGCCATGACTCTTACTGTGGATTCGTATTTGCCTTGTGCGCCTAGTATTTTCAGGAATATGTGGAGGATAAGTGCTGAGACGAAAAGAATAGGTGTGCAAATTATTAGTGTGCTTAGTATTGCTATTAGTGAGATTAACAAGTTGATTGAGGAGAGGTCGGTTGGTGTGAAGACGAGGACCATGATTGCTGTCATGATCATGTAAAAGATTAATGGTTCTTTGTATCCGCCGGTTTTTGGCATTATTGAGAAGAATTTTTTTGGGTTCAGGATGATTAGTTTTATTTTGTTTAGGAATTTCATATCTTGGAATTCGAAGGCGTCGATGGGTTCTTCTGTTTCAGTGTCTGCGGCGGGTTTTGTTTCTGCCTCAACGCTGCGTTTTATGTCTTCCAGGCTTTCTTCTTTCTTTTTGCGGCGGGCTTTGTATGCTATTAGTGCTACTGGGGTCAGTCCTATCAGTAATAGGATTATTAGTGGGCTGGATATTATGGATTTAAGTTTTTCGATGGTCTCGTTTTTTTCTTTTTCTTTGGGTTCTTCTTCTTTGGGTTCATTTTCTGTTTGTAATTCTGAGATTAGTTGTGTATCGTCGTAGGTGGCTAGTTCGTTTGTTCTTGTGTCGTATTTTTCTTGTGTTATCAGGTTGTCTTCAAGATCGTCTTTTAGCCATGCTCTTTTTTCACCTACTGTTTTTGCGGGGTCCATGCATGCGTTCCTGTGGCATATTGAGTGGTTGCAGTGGCAGTCTTCTTTGCATGTGCCGCAGTTTTCGTCAGGGTCGCATGCGCCGTTTCCACAGCTTGTGATTTCGAAGGTGCTTGCAAGGTTGAACGGGCCTTCACCGACTATGTTTTGTCCTGTTACTTCTATTGTCCAGATGCCGGGTTCAGGGTCTTTTACTGCGCATGTGTATGATTCTTTTCCTGACGGGATTTTCTGGCATGTGCCTGTTTTTCCGTCAGGCTTGATGACTTTTGTTATCCTGAATTCGTCGCCGGACTGGAAGGCGGTCATTGTGAGGACTAATGGTGTTTTTGATTCAGTTACTTTTATGTAGTATGTCTTTTTTTCGCCCATTAACAGGTCAGCGTTTAGTTGTGCCTGCGTCGGGACGGGTGTGATATTATAGTTTGATTTTGTGGTTACTTCTGATTCTTTCCATATTGATTTTACCTGTACTATCCAGCGCCCTTCAGCTGTTTCGCCGGGTGTTAGGAATGCTTTCTGCGTTACTTTTTCGTCTGCTTCTGACTGGTCGAATACGGATTTGAGGTTTGTTGAGATGATTGTTATTTCCATGTTTGGTTCAAAGTCGGACCATTTTGAGACTGCTACGAGGTGGGTTTTGTTTTCTGTGAGGATGTCTGTGTAGTAGAATACTGAGCCTCTGTTTGTTATGTTGCTTTCTTCTTTGAAGTCTTCGGGGATGTATGTTGAGTGTGTGTTTGCGAGGCGGAATGGTGCGTGGCCTGTTATTGTCTGGCCTTCCACATTTACGAGCCAGATGCCGGGTTCTGGGTCTTTTATTGCGCATCCGTCGGTGTATGGTGCACATGTTCTTTTTGTGCCGCGTGGGTCGTAGACGCTAAATATTTTTACACTGTCTCCTGCTTCCAGTCTAACTGCTGTCAATGCCAGGGGTATGGTTGAGTCTTTGATGATTATCGGGTATTCTTTTTTTTCTTTTTCACGGATTATGCCATTGATTATTTCCTGGTCTTCTATGTATTCAAATTTGTAGTTTGATTGGAAGTTTATGTCTGCGCGGGTGTCGAATGCTCTTAGTTGTGTTATCCATGTGCCTTCTGCGATCATGCCGGGGTTTAGGTAGTATGCCTGGACGATTTTGTCATCTCCTTTGGATATGTCGCTTTTTGTCTTTACGTTTGGGCTGATGATTGTTATTTCCATGTTTGAGTATCTATCTGTCCAGTTTGATGAGACTGCAAGGTGTTCTTCGCGTGAGCCGGTTTTGATGTATGTCTTGTAGAATTTTATGTGGTCCTGTAGTATTACTGTTTTTATGAGGTGTTTGCGGGGCTTGTATATGTCGAAGTTCGCGTTTACGAAGAATTCGCCGGTTTTTGTTATTTGTTCGCCTTTGATGTCGAGCAGCCAGATGCCGAGTGTGGGGTTGTTTACGTAGCATTTGCTGCTGATGGGGCCTGAGCAACCGTTGGCTGTGTGTTTTTGCCCGATGGGGTCGTAGAGGCCGTTTATGTTGATTTTGTCACTGAGTGTGTTGGTGATGGCTCCTGATACATTGAGCTTTTTGTCGTGGTCTACGTTTATGAGGAAGTATGTGGTGTCTGTGTCTAATACGCTGTCATGGCTCTGGCAGAAGACGTCGCTGTCCGGGTCGTTTTCGTTGATAAATTCACATGGGTGGTCGGTTCCTATTTGAGCGTTTGCGTTTGAGAGTAATATTAAGTATGTCAGTAGTAGTGTTAGTGTGATTAGCTTTTTTTTCATCTTGATTACCTTTGTTGTTTATTATTTGTTTTGAGGTGGTTTATATAGTTTTTGTCAGTTGATTTGCATGTTGAGGATGCGGAATTGTTTTAGTATCTTGTCTTTTTCTGTGTCGTATATTACGAGGTACTCGTTGCTTGTGGATGTGTATTCTATTTTGCATATGTTTTTGCCGGTGAGGTTGGCGTATATTGTGGGTTGCTTTTCTGTGAGTTGTTCTATGTTGTTTTCTGTTAGGTGTGTTATTTTTGTGCTGTAGGTTTCGTAAGGTTTGAGTTCGGGGTGGTTTTGGAGGTTTTCGAGGATTTACCGGTCTGTTGTTTGCTGGTTGTGTGTTGTTGTTTCCGGGGTGTCTTTTTCTGGTTGCTGGTGGTTTGTGGTTATTGCTATGATTATTGCGATTGCTATTGTGCAGATTATTATGTTTTGGGTTTTCATTTTTTTCACTTATGTTATTTCATGTATTTTTCTTCCCATGCGTTGAGTTCTTCGTCAGAGAGTTCATCGTCTATTTTTTCTTTGATTTCTTTGTCTTCTGAGTAGTGGTTCCTGTTGATCAGGCCGTATGCTATGCCTGTTGCGAAGCCGGCGAGGTGGGCGGCGTGGCCTGTGTTGTCTGCGGGTGCGAAAAAGCCTACAAGGTCGATGAGGATCCACATGCCTGAGAGGAGTATTAGGGGGAGCGGTGCGCCGAAGTATACTATCATTTTCGGGCGCAGGACTGTGATTGCGCCGAGTATGCCCATGATGGCGCCGGATGCGCCCAAGGATATTGAGTTTGGGTAGAATATTATGCCTGCGAGGTTTCCTGCTATGCCGGCTGTCAGGTAGAGGCCGAGGAATTTTTTTGAGCCTATTATTTTTTCTAATAGTATTCCGAAGAGGCCGAGTGCGACCATGTTCTGGAGAAGGTGGTTGAGGTTGAGGACTGCTGCGCCGTCAGGGAGTGTTGTGCTTGTTGAATGGAGGAACATTGCTGTGACTAGTGTCCATGGGGTTTGCATGATGGTGGATGGGTTCAGGGCGAAGAGGGGGATTATGTATGGGGACATTAGTTCGAGGATGAAGATTACGATGTTGATTGCAAGAAGTTTCAATGTGTAGTACTTCATGGTTTGTTTTTTGGGTTCTGTGGTTTATATTTGTTGGGCTAGAAGTCTCCTAGGCCTTTTTGGGTTTTTGATTTGATGAGGTCTTTTGTGGTCTGCCAGCTTTGTCTTATGTAATCCGGAAGTGTGTCATGTGACTGTATGTACTCTTTTAGGAAGGTTTTTGTGTTTGGGTCTGAGGGGTAGCCTGAGCCTAGCTTTATGTTGTGTTTTTTTTCTATGAGTCTTATCTGCCTGTCGCGCTCTGTTTTTGCGATTATGGATGCGGCGCTTACGGCTGTGTAGTTTAGGTCGGCTTTGAATTCTGCTGTTATTTTTGTTTTTGTGGTTATTTTTGCCTCTAGTTCCTGTGTGAATGTTTTGCTGTTTGATGGGAGGTCGATTATTGTTTTTTTTGCGTCTGGTGTCTGATTTATTATCTTTATTATGGCGTTCATTTCTACGTGGTTTAGGGATATATTTTTCATGTCGTTGTCGATTTGTTTTGCGCTGATGATTACAACTCTCACATTTAGGGCTATTTTTATGATTTCTTTTTCGAGGATTTCGCGCTTTTTTGGGCTTAGGAGTTTTGAGTCTGTTATGCCGAGTTCTTTTAGGTGTGGTTCATGTTCTTTTTTTATGTGGACGCCTGAGACTACTAATGGGCCTATTACCGGTCCCCTGCCTGCCTCGTCTATTCCGAGTGTGTCCATAGGTTCTTTTTTGGGCAGGGTAAGATATATAAATGTTTGTAGTGTTAGGGATTATATCTCTTTTTTAAAGCGAGGTGGAGCAGCCTGGAGTGCTCGTTGGGCTCATATGATGGCATAAGTTTTGTGTGTTGTCTGTGTTACCCAAAGGTCGATGGTTCAAATCCATCCCTCGCTATTCTAAATTATATAAAGGTGGATGGGTAATTAGTGTGTATGAAAGGGTCGTTGTTCAGTTTTAATGTTTTTGTGGCTGTGTTAGTTCTTTTACCGTCGGTTGTGCTTTTGTATCACTTTAGTGCTGAGATTAATGAGGTCTGTGATATGAGTAGTAATGTTGTGTTGTATACTATTGTTCTTAGTTGTGTTGCCCTGCTTTCTTTGATGACTATTCTTAAGGAACTTTTGAGTTTTGAGTGAGTTTAAGTTATATTAATTTATGCTCTTAATTAAAGGTTATGTCTGATTTGTTTGATGTTGAGTCTTCTGTTATTAGGAGTGAGGAGCCGCTTACTGATGTGTTTGCGCCTACACGGCTTCTTCACAGGGAAGGGCAGAGGGATTATCTTGCGTCGTGTATGAAGCCGGTGGTTGTCGGGAGGATGCCGAGGAATGTGTTTTTGTTTGGACCTACTGGTGTGGGTAAGACTTCTCTTGTTCTTTGGATGTTTGATGAACTTTTGAGCTATACTGATAACGTGCGGACGTGCTATGTCAATTGCTGGAAGAGCGGGTCTACTCATGCTGTTCTTTCGAAGATTGTGAGTGATCTTAGGATTTTTTCTAACCCGCGCAGGCAGACTAAGGAGCTGCTTGAGGATATTGAGGGGAGTCTTAAGAAGAGTGGCAAGAAGCTGATTGTTGCTTTGGATGAGGTTGACAGGCTTGAGAGTTATGATGTGCTTTATGATCTTTGCCGGAGCGGGTGCGGGGTTGTGTGTATATCGAATGATGAGCATGCGCTTGCTAATGTTGATGTGAGGATTAAGAGTTCGCTTTCTTTGGAGTGGCTTGAGTTTAAGGAGTATTCTGCTGATGAGATGTATGATATTCTTTCTGACAGGGCGAATCTTGCGTTTGCGCCGGGGGCGATAAGTGAGACTGTGCTTAGGATTGCGGCAGTGCAGGCGGGCGGAGATGCGCGGGTGGGGCTTGAGATACTTCGCAAGGCTGCGCTTTTCTCGGATGATGCGGGGGTTTCTGTGATTGGGAAGGAGCAGGTGATTAGGGCGCATAAGGATGCGGTTTCTGTTAAGGTGCGACAGATTGTTGAGTCTTTAGGGGAGTATCAGAGGATGCTTTTTTTGATTGTTGAGAAGGCGAGGACTGTGAAGTCGTCTGAGTTGTGGAGTGCTTTTTCTGAAAAGACGGGGGGCAAGGTGTCTGAGAGGAGTTATAGGAATTATATGGATAAGCTTGTTACACTGAAGCTTGTTCAGGCTAGCGGGGATGTCCGGTGGAGAGAGTATAGTACAATATTATAAATGGTTGAGTTACAGCCTTGTAAAGGGCTGGTGATTA
>QMVA01000003.1 GCA_003660865.1 Candidatus Nanohalarchaeota archaeon
AAGATGTCAGCAGTGGGCGCTGTGTGCAGAAAACTAACTTATAGAATACACTACATAATGAAAAATGAGATGAATTAGACCAATTCATTGAGATAAGTCATGTGCAGAATGGAAATGAATAGCAGTAGCAGCAATATAAACCGTAATCGCATAGCGATACCTATATATTACTGCGCTACTAAGTAAGGTTTACCATTTATACAAACACGGACTAAACGATTTCGTTTGGTTGCACCTCACTCCACCCAAATTCTGCTACGCAGAACTTCGTTTAGCCCTATACGTTAACTTTTCAGCAGCCTCTGCTCTTGGTTTTTGGTGATGTTTGCTCATTTCAGGCCTGCAGAATAACATTAACTTCTTCTACCCGCACCACTCGCACTTGCCATCATATACCTTGCCGCCGCACTTCGGACACACACTCTCAACAACATGCTCAAAACCATCAGTCACAAACCTGTCACCAACTCCATTGCTCTTCTGCGACATGTGAGTATAATACACATCTCCTTTGGAAAAATCACGAGATGCCTTGCCCTCATTTACTCCAGTTGGCTCAGCATCATCCCCCATCCTTAAAACAGCATTAAGCCTATACCCGCACCACACACATCTGTTCTGGTATATCCTGCCGCCGCACTTAGGGCACTTAAGCTCAAGCACCTTCTCAACAACATCAGTAAGATACCTCTTCCTCGCCACCGAATGCGCATAATACACATCATGCTTACCTAAAATTTTAAGTAACACCATTGGTACCTTAATCGAAGACAAATCAACCTTAGGCAACTTAAACACAGGCGCACCAGCAGGCAGATTCCACGGCAAAACAGGCTCCTTTGAAAATATACCCTTCTTGCGCAAAAAGAACCAATACAAGATCACAGAAAGAACAGCAAGCCCAAGAGCAACCGCCAAAAGAACATACCAGTTAATAGCATCATCAACAACAACAATTGGCTCATCATCAATACCATCAAGCAGCAATTCGACATTCCTCTCAGCCTCATCAAGCAAGTACCCTGCCTGCTCATAATCCTCTTTTTCCAGATAATCCTCCGCATCCTTCAGATTCCTCATCGCAGCATCATAATACTCCTTTAATTCAGGAGTCAAAGAAGACACATCAACATCAAACAAAGTTGAACCCAGCCTCTCAAGCCTCTCACGCAAGAGCAAAAGAACATCATCCCTCTCAAGAACCACCCTCAATGTTACAAAAGCATCTCTCTTGATACTGCCACTAAAAACAGACAACGTACATCCAGAATTACCCTCATCAACACTGCCATCAGAAGAACACACTCTTACAACCACAGACATCTCGTCACCCGGGTAAAGCACACCAAGGAAAGAATCAAAATCAGCGCTAAACCCATAAGGAACACCGGAAACCTCCATCTCCATATTACTAAGCACCATATTCCCTGTATTTGAAATACTCACAGGCACATCAACACAACCACTTCCATCTTTCGCAATACTCAAAACATAATAATCCCCGGCATACACTGAAAAATCATAAACATCTTCAACGACCTCTACAGGATCATCAACAACAATCACAGGAATACCGGAACTACTGCGCGAACCTGTTGTAGACGTACCACCGCCACCGGGATTATATCCACCATCGCAAGCACCATCCTGGTAAGAGCCACTGCAACAATACCCCCCCCCTGCATCATAAAAACTACTACCACACCAACAGTAAAATGTAATCGAACCTTCAGGACAGACAACAAGACTCATAGTAACATCAACATAAGTAATATTCCCATCCGTCGCATTATAGGGACCAACTGTCACATTATTATAACCACTCTTCTCAGCCCTCACATACAGAGACGAATTATACACACTCACATTCACATGAAGGAACGCAAATCCGTCACCACCACTAACCTGATGCCCAACATAATCAGTATTATTATACCACAGACTCACATTCACGCCACTAAGAGCAGTATTTACCCTCAATACTCCATAGCCACTTGTCCTGTTAAGCACCACCGTAAGATTATTCCCTGTCTCACGGTCAATCCCCTCCAGCACATCAACAGAAATATTCGGATAAGGCGCAATATACCCCCTCAAATAAACATCTGTCCTGTTAAACTCCACAAAGTACGTTCCCGCAAGAGAATTATTCACCATCTCAAACAAAATCTCCCCCGTCGAATTAGTAACATTAAAAAGCCCGCCTATAGCCACACTAATATTCCCGACACCAGCAGTGCCATTACTAACATTGACATAAAACTGCGTCTCATTAGCATACAAAACCTTGGAATTCATCCCACCAAGATTCACAACATCAATCGTACTATTAGAAACTCCTAAATAGTCCGCAAGCCCGCTAAACATCAGCGTATGCGTCCCCGGCAAAACCTTATAAAACAAAGCAGAACCATTAACAGTAACATTAGTAACAGCCGGCACCGAATCAATAGTAACATTAACCCCCGAGACAGCAACCCCACCCTCATCAAAAAGACTAATATTCACCTTAGTAACATTAAGCACTATATTCTTTTCAACCGGTTCATACAAAAACACATCAGTCTCATAATAATAACCATATCCTGCAGAAGTGCCATTGACAGTCAGATCATAATCCCCATTGTTGATATTACATACATACACATTATCCTGAAGCATGCAGTCAGACTCAGTTATCACCAAATTATTATCCTCAAGTCTCAGCGATACCTCATCTGAAATCAACTCGCCCCACTCCGAAATTACACTCACATTTATGGTAGACATAGAAGCAGGCATAAGATAAAAATAATTATTCAGACTTGGCAGACTGGATATCTCATTCCCATCAAGAGGATAATATCCATTAATACCATAAATCAACACAGAATACGGCATATAACTTGGAATCCCTGTCCTCGAATTAACATTAAACGAAAAATATCCATTTGCATCAGTCTTTTTCTCATAAGCAGAACATTGTGCGACCGGTCCGCTCTCACCATCATAACACTGGCTGGACCTCAAAAGAACAGTTGCTCCACTCAAAAACAAAGTATTATCCTGAGTCTTAACATACCCGCTAACCACACCCTCGCCTGCAAGCCCGACATTAACCTCATTGCCGACATTAACATCATTCACATTATCACTAATAAAGCCCGCTGCAGTCGCATTCACACAATAATCCTGAAGAGTTGATGGCTTTCTCTGCTGCACCGGCGACACAATCATGGAATACGTACCATTATCTGCAGTCACCGCCTGATACCTGAGAAGCGCAGGCGAAGGAATAACCTCGCAGGAAGTCAAGGTATACATATTCAAAACAGCACCAGACACAGGTTCATAAGAAAGATTCATAGGCACCTTGAAATTAGCATCATACACATGACCCGAAAGTGTCGTATTCCCATCAAGCCCAAATTGCATCATCGGCTTTATACCTGTAGTATTAATAGAATCATCATAAGTACCAACTCTTGAAACACTCACATTCAAATCATCATAGCCTCTATAACCATTCGCGCTGACAGCCACATAATATGTAAAAAGCCCGTTAATCCTAATCTTCGCTCTTCCGACAATATCAGTCGCACCAGTATTCTGGACAATCACACCAACAGAATTCCGGTAATAAATATCCTTTGAATATCCTACAGCCTCACCATCAATAATAAAATCATACACCCCGGACGGCACATTGTATATGACCGCATTGCCAAAAGCATCTGTAGTATTCGACCCGATAATGGTACCCGTATTATATTCCCTGACACTCACAGTTACACCAACAGGAACAATATCACTATTCAACGTAAAATTCAAATCAAATACTGTATCCGAAGGCGGATCAACCCACGCATAATTGCTTGAATTCCCGGTAATAATATTCGCTCTCGTAGAATTCACAACCACCCCGCCATCATCCTTACTTACAGTCACATTACAATCATCGCATGGAATAGCGCGATTAAATATAATAATTCCACCAACATTTGTCTCCCCCGTCAAATCCCCGCCAGTTGCATTCCTGGCAGCAGTCACATTATCAGACAAGTAGACACTCACATTCGCATTTGCTATCGGCACAAACGAAGCATCAGTAACATTCACAATCAGGCGGGTAACATTAAGCAAAACCGTCGTCTCATTATCACCAACAACCTCAAAATAATTGGTCTCATTAACTCCATAGCCCTGCAATGTCCCATTAATACTAATATTATATATACCCCCATCCGCCAGATTTGTAAACACCACATAACCAAATGTACTCGTATTCTTCGACCCATACACACTTTCATTATAAAGAGTAACATTTACACCATCACCATTTGAATCCGCACCCACAGGACTCCCAGACGTATCATTCACATAAACCATGAGACTCACACCAGTAGGAACCATCATCAATTGTACATAATTACTCGAATTCCCTGCAATCACATCAACCAGACTTGAATTCAATACAGACCCCAAACCATCCTGCACCGTTGCGTTGCACCCGATACACGCTACCACCCGGTCAAATATTATAGTTCCCGAACCACCAGTCTGACCTTCAAGATTCACACCACCTGCATTCTTAAACACAGTAACACCATCCGACTCATACACAGTCACATTCTGACTGCTCAGCGAATTCAGATTAGCATCAACAACCCCCACAGTCAGCTTAGTCATATTGACAATAACAGTCGTCTCATTATTACCTGAAACAACAAAATCAAAAGTATCATTTATCCCATAACCTCTCAAAGAACCATTAACACTGATATTATAGCTCGCTCCAAATAAAACTTCCGTAAACCCCACATTACCACTGGCATCAGTATTTCCGGCAAAAGTGCCAGTCAAATTATAAACTGTAACATTAACACCAACACCATCACCATCCTGAAGAACAGCAAGTCCATTCTCATCCCTCACATGTACAATAAGTGACGCCTCTGCTATAACAAACGTAATTATATCCGTAACATTCCAGTTCCCGCTCGTATCATTAGCCCATATCCTCCAGCCGATAGTTGTACCCTCAGCAACAGACGAATTCATCCACGTAAAATTCGACCAGTCCTCAACACCGATAAGCGCTTGAGGAGAATCATAAACACTCTTGTTATCCCACACACCACTCTCATTAGTCTCAAGTACAGCAGTATCAAGCCCCAGAGAATCAACCCAGTAAGCATAAAGCAGGATATGATCACTCTGGCCTGCCACCGTCCTGTTCTCACCGGCACTAGAACTCTGCGGCGGCACATTATCACCTATAGTAAATGTCCTTATCGATGACACCCCCCAGTTTCCACCCGTATCATTTGCCCACACCCTCCAGCCGACAACAGTTCCCTCAGTAACAGATGAATTCATCCAGGTAAAATTCGACCAGTCCTCAACACCGATAAGCGCCTGAGACGAATCATAAACACTCTTGTTCTCCCACACACCACTCTCATTAGTCTCAAGTATAGCAGTATCAAGCCCTTCGTCATCTGTCCAGAACACAGACAACAATATACCCTCTCCCGGAACAGGATCAGTACTATTTTCCTGCTCATCTGAAGGTACAGGCGCCGAAGTATCTGGCGGAACCAAGACATAAAACACAAAATCACCATCTGAAAAACAGTTACCTGCGTCATCACATATAGTATAGTTCCAGAAATACGTATCATTAAACAATGGAACCGACTGAACCCCTACAGTTTCATTAAACCCGGAATCGGTAGCAGTCCACACATCAGACATATTCCAATAACTTACAGAAAGATTAACAGGTTCATCAGCAGTAATTGAGAAATTAACAGTTGCGATTTCAAAAAATATACTTTCATTACCTGGCTCAACACTCGTTGAACCAGGATTACCAGTATCCACAGTAAAAAATCTCGGCCCGGCAATTCCGGTTTTCCCGTTATATGCCAAACCATAATAGGACACATTATATGACCCATCTATAAACAAACCATATAGATAAAACTGCGTCAAGGAAGTATTAAGCATAGTAACATTAGGCAGACCATTAAGCGAAAAACCTGCTTCCACAAGAGGCTTATTACTCGTTATATTAAGCCATATCCATGAAGTAGAATAACTTGCATTTAAAGGCGACTCAATAGTCAAAACAGGCGCCTCAGCATCAACAGCAAAGTACTTATCAGAAAGAGAGAACGCAGAATTCCCGTCAGCATCTGTACAGTTCACATTCCATCTATAGGCTCCATCCTCTATACCAGACACAACAATAGTATTAACTCCACCATTAACCACCGGACTTGAATTCGTCGCATTCAAAGCCCATGCACCAGTCATATTTGTCCACAATTCACACCCGCTAAATCCAGACAGTTCAGTGGGAGTATAACTAAAAGTAACAGTACGATCATACACTATATCACCATCCGGAGAATTCAAAATAACTGTTGGCGCAGTTGTATCCTGAACAGTTATATTGCCATTCACCATACCAATATTGCTCCAGATATCACTGGCATATATTACATACGACACCACACCCACAGACGCCGGGGACCAGGAATATTGATAAGTAACATTCGTGACATTAACCATCGTATAATTTGTACCGCCAACTTCAATAACCACATAATCAACACTGCTAATAGCATCAACCACATCAGCACTAACAGTCACCGCATTACCAAACTCCAGCGGATCCGCACTCTCCACAACATTGGAAATTACCGGTGCAACATTATCTGTAGTATACGCCATCATATATGTAGCCCCGCCTGCCGCAATATTTATCGTATCCTCAAAATACCCACATCCAAGCGCAGTCCCGTCAATTATCAGTTTGTGATCTCCTACAGGCACAGTCCTGAAAGACACAACCGGACTGCCCCCCGTAGTATTCTGCGAACTGTAATACGAATGCGTAATACCCACAAGCGTCACATTCAGACCATTCATCTGCGCTCCATTGCACGAAGCACTGACATTCACAATTGTTTCATTCAGGTCATATCCATACTCCGTCTGGTTATTATACGTATAAAGCTCAACAGCCGCAAGATACACCTGCTTATTATTCAGCGCGTAATTATCATAAACATAAATCTCTGCATAAGCATCAAGCACAACATCCCCTGAAAAATCACCGGACAAAGAACTACTTTCTGATGGGTGAAACACCTGCGGATAACCATATCTGGTTATCTTCAGCCTGTAATTATCCCCGCCGCGAATATTAAAACTTACATCCCCGCCATCTCCCGTAGTCTCAATATAAAAACAATCAGAACCAGACAGATCATATAATACACATACCAGCGCATTGTCAATATTCATACCATCAAAACCATCAATAGTCCTCACATAAACACAGACAGTGCCATTCATTGCGATATCCTGCACTCTGTCAGCACCGCCCGTACCGCTCCGGTCATGATCGCACGGCAAATTTGTAACCCTATCCTCCTGATACCCCTCCTTTGTCGCTCTCAAAGTATAATTAAAATCAACACCAATGTCAAACGAATAACGCCCGGAACCATCCGACAAAGTACTATAATAAACATTATCACTGCCATCAAGAACCTCTATAAGTACAGAGGAAAGCACCAGCACAGCAGGAGAATAAATATCTGTCACAGTACCTTCAACATGAGTCGCACCAACGAGATTCTCATTAATCAAAGCATCATTAACCATCGAATAATTAGACACCGACAAATTATACCCTGCCTTATCAAATCTCATCAAATAATCATTAATCATAGAAGACACATAAAAAGAATACGCACCATCGCCGTCAGTATATATAGTATACCTCTTCGCATCCATCCTGCTTATCAACTCCACTTTCGTGCCATCCACATAAATATCCTGCAAATTATCTGAATCAGTCACAACACCATGCACCCTGTTCTTTCCCCTAAGCGTAACAGAACCAATATCTATCTCATTTGACACATACCACACAGTAGAATTATCAAAATAACCATTCAACCCAAAAGAAATATCATATTGAGTATTATCCTTCACAATAATACCGAACCTCCCGGAAGAATCTGTAGTCGCAGTATACACAGCACCCCCACTCACAATCCTGACATCAACCCCCCCAAGCAATATCGAATTATTAGTCTCATCCATCAAAGTGCCATTGAGCACACCAAGCCCGTAAAGCAAAATGGTGCCATAATCCACAGACGAATTATAGACCATTGAATTAGCATAAACACCATAATCCAAAATAGATATCTCAATCGTGTGATTAATCCCGTCTCTCACAGAAACATTGAATGCACCGGAAGAGTCAGTATATAACTGATAGATAGTCGATCCATTATTGATAACCCGGACAAATGCCCCAGAAATCAGCTGGCTAACATTACTGGCATCAACAACCCTACCTGAAACATAAGCAGCCCCCGTAAGATTAATATCTTTGACAATACTCGACTCTACCAAAATATCATTCTTAGACACATACCCTGAAGCATTAACATGCAGATACGCACTGCAATTTGACGTCCCTGAAAGAGTACTTGGATAATTAAGCAAATATTGCCCTGAAGCACCGGAATACGCACCATAATAATAACTGCCACCCCAACCAACCTTATCTATATTTTGACGGTCCCACAACTCAACATACGCTCCTCCAATCATGGGCGCAACAAGATTATTTTGTGAATCCTCAATATTCCCGTATATCTCGCATTCACCAGTCATACTAACATTAATGTTCTTATTGGTCCCCTCCAGTATAGACTCAGAATACAACATTCCAGACTTATAGCCTACAGGGATAATACTGATATTATGTAAAATACCGGTCGTGCTCGTATTTGCAATAACCACAACCAATACATTGCCATTTTCATCAGTAAATCCAGTACCCACAGGATTATACGGATAAGCTGACGGATATATCGTAACATTTGCATTTGGAATTGGTCTCCCGTTCCATATATCCCTCACAGTCAGATTATAACTACCATACTCTCTCCTATAAAGGCGGGTATTCAGAAATTTCGCCTCACTTGAGCCAACAGTAACAGAAACATTCCTGTAATTACTAGTCCCGTAAATATAGTTCCCAGACTTGTTGAATATCACAAAAAAGTCGCCCCACTCATGGAGATCAACAAAATAGTTCCCAAAATAATCAGTCATATTTGAAGCAACAAATTGCCCTGTAGAAAGATTATAAACACTAACATTCATGTTCTCAATTGAAACACCATTAAATCGTGTAACCTTCCCGGATATATTCCTGAAACCGTCAAGATACACCACATGATTCTCATTAAACCCCTCATTCACAACATAATCCGCCAGCACCTGTGACCGATACCCAAACTTGCTTATACTGATATCATGAGTCACATTAAAATCAGAATTATTCGCAACCATCTGAAAAAAAGCATTGCCATCTCCATCAGTCGTCCCGTTCTCAACCTCTCCAGTCGACGCAAAAACAGTAACATTCACATCCTCAAGCAAAAGACCGGTCACCAGATCATAAACAGTAAAATTATAACTCCCGTGATTATCAGGATAAAGACTGGTATTCAACACCTTCTCCTCAGAGAAATTAACAGCAACCGTAACATTCCTATAACCATTATTCTCATAGACATATTCCCCTGATTTATTGAATATCACATCAAACGTGCCAAAGACAGGCAGGGATATAAAATAACTACCACTTAAATCCGTAAGATTAGACCTAACATACTCCCCATTCGACGAATTATAGACACTCACATTCAACCCACCAATTACACTGCCATTAAACATTGCTACTATCCCTGACAAATTCTGGGGATACTCCAGAAAGATTACCTGATTCAAATTAAACCCCTCATTCACAGTAACATTCAGCAACACTTTAGCCCTATACCCTTGCCTGCTCACAGTAATATTATGAGTCACATTAAAATCAGAATTATTCGCAATAACCTGGACAAGAGCCACCCCATCTGCATCAGTCGTCCTGTTCTCAACCTCGCCTGTCGACGCAAAAACAGTAACATTCACCCCCTCAATCCCAAGACCAGTCACAAAATCATAAACAGTAAAATTATAACTCCCGTGATTATCAGGATACAAACTCACATTAAGCGACATATCCTCTGTCCCGCCAATAGTAACAGTCACATTCCTGTAGGCATCATTTCCAAAAACAAACCCTGTCTTATTGAAAACAACATAATACGTATCACCCTCCGAAATATCCACAAAATAAGTACCATTAGAATCCGTCAGGTTAGAAGAAACAAACGACCAGTCACTGCTATTATAAACACTGACATTCACTCCCTCAATAGGCGTACCATTAAACTGCACAACCACACCAGACAAACTTGGAGCAGCAGCACTAACCAGCACAAACAAAGACAGCACTATAACTACAAAAACCAATCCAGTTACCCGATAATCTATTCTTGAACCCATAATCATTCTTCCTCTTCCGCAGGTATAGCAACCAGGCGCCTGCCATAAACAGGCTCATCAACACCGCCATAGATAGGTCTATACACATAAGACCGACCAACCATAATCCTCTCAAGCCTGCCGCTATCACGCAAAGCCTCAAGATACCCCCCCAGATACTCCCGCCTGACATCCAGGCGCCTCGCAAGCTCAGAAACAGACATAGGCTTCTCTTTCAACATATTAAAAAGCTGCTCTTCACCCATAATATCCCCTTGTCCTCAACAAAACAAATTACATATCTCAATATAACAAGACAACTACATAATTACATAATTACATAGCATATTAAATGAACCCCTATATATATATGTTTGTATAGCGTACCATATAGCCAACAACAAACCATCACGCAAAAACCACACACAACCAGTCAGAGTCAGATATTACCAATGATAAAGTTCAATACACACATCTGACCCCTGCCTTTAAATTCATCAAAACCCGATAAAACCACATGTTCGAAAAAACAAGGCAATTCTTCCCCTACGAAGATATGAACAAACCAGAACATAAACCCATAATAACAATCGCACTAATCATCACAAACATCATAATCTTCCTATGGAGCCTCACAAACTTCAAAGAAATAATATACACCTACGGCTTCACAGCAGCCAACCCCACACTAACCACTACATTTACATCAATGTTCCTGCACGGGGGCTTCGGTCACATCATCGGTAATATGTGGTACCTCTGGCTCTTCGGCGACAACATAGAAGATAAATTCGGAAAAATCAAATACATTGCAATATACGCATCATCCGGGATACTCGCAGTAGCAACCCAATATCTCACAGACCCAACGTCACAGACACCGGTCATAGGCGCAAGTGGCGCAATATCCGGCATACTTGGCGCATACCTCATACTCTTCCCGAAAGTCAAAGTAAAAACAATAGGTCCTTTCTACCAGATATACAGGATAAAAGCCAAATACTTAATAGCCCTGTGGTTCGCAATACAACTCATCCTTGGAACAATAAGCATCATCACAAGCGACGCCTCAAACATAGCATTCTTCGCCCACGTCGGCGGCTTCATATTCGGTCTCTTCGCAGGACTCCTACACAAAATGATAATCACAAAAAACAGCACCAACTAAAACAAGAAATCATTCCGAACTGTGATTGGAAAAAGAGCAACATCTCATACACTCAAGAAAAGCACCAGCGACCTAAACCGAATCACAGAATAATACTGATGTGCGCTTGAGCGAAGCGAACAAGTGACCTAAAGCGGAACGCTTTATGGTCGCTCTGATAGTCAACCATTCAGAAGATTGCGAAACACACTTAATCGCCAACCTTTTATAAGGTTGTGACTCAACCCATTATAAGATTGGACTCAATCCTCAACTCTCGGCGCAAGCACATAACTCAACTCAGCCTTATCCTTCGTAAGAAACGTAAACATTATCGGATAATCCTTCCCAAACTGCATCTTCACAATATCAGCAATCTTAGATCCCTTCTCAATCTTCTTCAGGTAATCAAGAGAATACTTTGACTTCGCATCACCAGACACACTAATACCCACAATATCCGGGCTATCCTTACCAAGCTGCACATCCACCTGGCTCAAATCCCCCTCCGCAGCCATCGAAAAATTATCTGCCGTCGCAGACATAACCACCGTATCAGTAACAATCGACGCATCACCAATACTATCAGTAAGAACAGAACTCTTTGCCTCAACAGTCGCACTGAAATCCAGCTTCATATCAGGCACATCCGCTTTCTCAATATCAATCAAAGGTATCTTAAAAGCCCTCACAGAAGAATTCTTAAGCGTAACACTCAGCCGATTCTCATCCTTCTCAAGCTCAAGAACAACTACATCACCAGCCTTCGCCCGTTTAAGTACATTCATCAGATTCTCAATATTAACACACAACTCCTCATCCCCCTCCAACTCATACTCATCAAAAACTAGGGACAGTAATTTAAACCTCACCATAGTGACCATCGTAGGATCAGTCGCACCAAGACTCAGTCCATCCTTCTTGACCTGAAATATCCCTTCAGTAACCAGCTCAGAAATAGCAGCCAGACTATCTCTCAACAATCCCACATCCGTTAAAGTCGCCTTAAATGACATCATAAAACACCTCACATATAACTCATATCTAAATACACAACATAATTAAGCATAAAATTATTTAAATAACATCTAATCCATCTCATTATAATACCCCATAACCACACCATACTGTTTCAGATTCAACTTACTCATATTCTGAACAATCTCCCCATACAAATCAAAACCATCCCCCGACAACCTCAATCTCCCAAAAACACGAACCAACTGACTCTCCGACACATTCAAAGCCATATCCTGACTAACTGCAACCTGAACAGTCCCTGTACCATCATCAACAAAAATAGAATTATCAACCTTGCTCACAACAGTACCAAGAACCCTCACCTTAACATCAGAAGATGCATCAATCTCACGGATATTCTTCTCAACAAAAACATTACCACTACAGTCCATACCCACATTTTCATACAGAAACTTAAATACCTTACGCAAAGAACATATAACTCAGAAAAAAAAACAAAACAGAAAAACACGCCGCATACTTAACTATACTCCCGCCACGTCTTCTTGCACTTCATACAGCGATAAAATCGTGTCTCTGGCTCATCACTGGATCGCGTCTGCTGGGTCCACCATTCTGCCTTATTATGACCACATTCAGGACACTCGATACTAGTAACAGGCAAAGTCGCTCGAGTTCCCTCTACAACAGGAATGGAATCAAAAGGCTCATGAGTCATTTTCTCCTTCAACTTGAAAACCATCCCTTTCTCAACAGACTCCTGCCTACCGCACTTATTACACACAAGAACTACGCCACCATCCTTCTTCACAGGCGTCATCAAACTACCGCATTTCTCACACAATTTCATATCAAAACACCTTCCGGAAAACAATAACTTTATGCGCAATTAGAACAAATAATTATATAAAGGTATCCATAAACTCAAAAACAACCATCAACACGTAAATCGATACGAAAGAAGCCCCTTTATATTGCCGCTAAGTATCTCAGTCAATATCAGTTTAGGCTCTCCCAAAAGAGGCACCCGGTAAAGCACATTACCCTTAATCCACTCTGGCTGCACACTCCACGCATCAGCAACAGGATTATTATCACCCCAACTCACAAACGTCCCATCCTCATTAATCTTATACAACCGATGTACAATCAGCTTATTCCCTGGGGGGCACCCCGAACTGCTTGAAGGACAGACATAAACAATAATATCACCACCAATCCTGCCTGCCTTAAGCGTATCAACATCCACACCCTTCAATACCAGCAAATCACCCCGATCAAGATTAGGCAGCATAGAACATGACACCACAACCACAATCGGATCCTCTGTACTAAGCGCAAATCCCAGAGTCTGGTAAACAACAACAGCAAGAAACATCCCAAAAAGTACATACACAACACTACCTACAAACTCATTAGCCTCAAGATAGTCATTAATCTCTCTTATACCCATAAAACCCCCCTACAAAACAACAGGCTGAACCAAACTACTTACCGCATGCTTTCACAAACAACTTCTCAAATGCAGAAACATTATCCGTACAGCGTTTTACAGCACCTTTCAGAGACCTCATAGGATCCTTCGCCTTAACAATAAGCACAGGATTCCCAAGATACGGATGCTTCTTCTCATAAGCAGCAAAAGTAACCGCAGAATCATTCCACAACTCTTCCCTCAAAAGATTAGAAAGAGTATGCTCATCTCCAATAATCTCAACATTTAGCGTACCAGTTCCGCTTTTTTTCACATTAACATCCATAAACTCACCTTAATTCAAAAATAACTCTAACAAATATCACACTAACATAGTGTCCATTAACTATTTAAATATTTCCCACACTTTTACTTAGTAACAAACAACAAGACACAAATTTTCCCAGGATGTGGCGCTAGTAAGCGCTGAACGGAGAAAACCAGGAGATGATATACATGGGAATGTACAAATACATAAAAGAAGCATGGAAAAACCCGAAAGCCAGCCTCGGAAGCGTATGGCAGGAACGCCTAATGCAATGGCGCAAGGAAACAACAGTAACCCGCGCAGAAAAACCGACACGGCTTGACAGGGCTCGTTCTTTAGGATACAAGGCAAAACCGGGATTCGTCATAGCAAGAGTCAAAGTAGCCCGCGGCGGACGGGAAAGAGAACGCCACAAAAAAGGGCGAAAACCAAAAAAAGCAGGATTTGTCCACTTCACACCCAAGAAATCAAGACAGGTCATAGCAGAAGAGAAAGCATCAAGAAAACACCCTAATATGGAAGTCCTTGCAAGCTACTATGTAGGCGAAGACGGCAAACACAAATGGTACGAAACAATCCTCGTAAACCCCTCGCACAACGCAATAAAAAGCGACAAAAACCTCTCATGGATAACAAAAAACAACCACAAAGGTCGCGCGCACAGGGGCCTGACACCAGCCGGCAAAAAATCAAGAGGCTTGAACAACAAAGGTAAAGGCGCAGAAAAAATAAGGCCAAGCATAAGAGCCAAATCAGGCCAGGGAAAGTAAGCACAACAAAATCACGATTAAACCACAACAATGCTTAAATACCCCCACGACAAAATATACTAACATTGGACTTAAATTATTCAAAACAAGAGCTTGGAGCAATGAATCCATGGCGCTATCTTAGAAAATACTAATAGCGCTACACATTTTTTTTTCAAAACAAAAGATACTTCTTCGCAAAAGAGTAAGCTATATTAAACTACCACCCCAATTTACAGAAGAACTTTGCACATATTTACGCACTTGAATTAAGTGACCTGTGACCAAAAGCAAAACAACACAAACAGTATTTTGTGCGCTTGAGCGCAGCGCCAGTGACCTAAACCGTAGGTTTACGGTCGCTATGATAACCAGCCTTCCTGAAGGCTGTGAGGTGAACTATAATGACACACACAATAACAGACATGAGCCTGGCAGAACAGGGCAAAAAACAAATAGAATGGGCAGAATCCCAGATGAGCGGACTCCTGAAGATAAGAGACCGCTTCAAAAAAGAACAGCCGCTTAAAGACATAAGAATCGGCATGGCGCTCCACGTAACAAAAGAGACAGCCGTACTCGTAAGAACACTTATCGCAGGCGGCGCACAAGTAGCAATAACCGGCTGCAACCCACTATCAACACAGGACGACGTCGCAGCAGCACTCGCTCAAGATGGCGTTGAAGTGCACGCAAAAAGAGGCGTCAGCACAGAAGAATACTACCAGTTCATTCACAAGATAATCGAGACAAAGCCCCAAATAACAATAGACGACGGCTGCGACCTCGTAAGCGAGATCCACCTGAACTTCCCTGACCTCATCCCATCCATCATCGGCGGCGCAGAAGAAACCACAACAGGCATAATCCGCCTACACGCAATGGTAAAAGACAACGCACTCAAATACCCGATGGTTGCAGTAAACGACTCAAAAACAAAACACCTCATGGACAACTTCATAGGCACTGGCCAGTCATCAATAGACGGCATCCTAAGAGCATCAAGCATCCTCATAGCAGGAAAGACATTCGTAGTCTCTGGCTACGGTCAATGCGGCAAAGGCGCAGCAGCCCGCGCAGAAGGACTCCTCGCAAACGTCATAGTCACAGAAGTAGACGCATTCCGCGCACTACAGGCCCACTACGACGGCTTCAGAGTCATGCCGATGGAACAGGCAGCAAAACTAGGCGACGTATTTTTAACAGTAACAGGCGACAAGCACATTATCCGCCCGGAACATATGAAAGCAATGAAAGACGGCGCAATACTAGCCAACGCCGGCCACTTCAACCTTGAAATAGACATCAAAGGCCTCGAAAAAATGTCAAAAAAACGAAACATAAGACCAAACATGGACGAATACACACTTGAAAATGGCAAAAAGATATTCCTGCTAGGCGAAGGACGGTTAGTAAACCTAGCATGCGCAGAAGGCCACCCCTCAGAAGTGATGTCAATGTCATTCATGAATCAGTCCCTTGCATGCGAATACCTCGTAAAGAACAAAGACAAGCTGAAAGCCCAAGTCTACAAACTCCCTGACGACGTAGACAACACAGTAGCAGAACTCCAGCTAAGCGCAATGAACGTAAAAAAAGACACATTGACAGAAGAACAGACAAAATACCTATCAAGCTGGCAGGAAGGAACCTAAATCCCCTCACCAGACAACCAGACAGATAGAAAACACTCAAAGACCACTACCGAAAGTACGGACAAACGCTTTCTCCTGATGCGATTTTCCTCGTCCTAATAAATCGTCAAGAGATTCATAATCCTCAACTGGAATTCCTCGCATAGAATCACATTCATCAAAAAGATTATCTCCCGTAGAATATTCTAAATCAGTATAATCCTCTCTGAATCCACCCCCTCCATATTTGTCTTTCCCAAAAATCCATTGCCTATATCCAGATCTTGGTGCTGCTCGCATCAACACCAAAGTAAATATGCCTATTGACAGATTAGAACAAAGAAAATCCAAAAGATACTTCCTAGTATCTTCATCAACAATTCCCTCTTTACCAACACCACCCACAAACTCTGGCGAAATCTGCAAATCAGACATTAAAATCCACATTCCGATATCTTAAGATACTTTGTCGGGGTATTACGTATGTTCCAGAAACAGAAGCAACACAAGAATTCATAGCTTCGGGTCCATCTTCAGACTCAAATTTAAGAACAATATCGCAAAACTTTATTGATTTGCTATAATCTATCACGGAAAAAATCCCTATACCCCAAAAGTTCGAAACTATAAATAATACAATATGTAAAAAATACCACATGCAAATCAGAATAACACCTGAAAAAAAACAAGCATTAGCTATAAGCACAATGATTCTTTTCTTGTTAATAACCATAGACTCGACTCTTGCTATAATACCAGAAGAAATTACGACAGATACAAACAACGATATAACACCTACAGCAATTGAAGATTCAAGCAATATAATATATGTAGTTTACGCATCAAACAGAAATGGAAATTATAATATATTTTACCAGACATCTAAAGACGAAGGCACTACATGGTCAACACCTAAAAAAATAACCAATTCAAATGAACTTCATCCATCAATCATACAGGATTCTGGCGGAGAATACACAATCATATACACATCAGACTCAACAGGCAATAGCGAAATTTGGAGCGTTAAATCAACAGACGGCCAAACATGGTCAACACCACATAAAATAACCAATAGTTCAGAAAACAAGATGAAACCCACAATAATACAAGATAGTACAGGTAAATATTTCATTATATGGTCCATTTCTACCTTTGAAGAAGGCAAAGGACAGGTAGACAAAATCCAATATGTAACATCTACTGACGGAACAACATGGAGCGACACAAACTTTTTCTCAATAGACACTATAACCATCACAGATGCAAAATTATCAGAATATTTTGGAACTTACTATCTAGTATATCAAAACAGCGGCAAAATATATTATTCCAGCTCCAATGACGCTGAAACATGGTCAACGCCAACTGCCATCAGCACAGGAACAGACAACACAGAACCAGAATATTTTATAGATTATTCCGGAAAACACCACATAATATGGACATCTATAGCAGACGGAAATGACAATATACACCACAGAAGTTCAACAGACGGAACCACATGGTCTCCCGAGTCACCTATCACAATACATACTGCCACAGATGTCTCTGGACATATTTTACAGGATAAAAACAGAAATTACTGGATATTCTTCCGATCCGACAGAACAGGAAACAGAAACATATGGTTCATGAAAGATAGTTCTTTTCCATTTGAAACAGAAGCAATTACAGAATCATGCGGAGATAATATCTGCTCTATTGATGAATCCTGCGAAACATGCCCCACAGATTGCGCATGTGGTCCCACCACACCAATTAGCCCTTGCAAAGACATTATTTGCTCTGACAAATGCAAAGGAACTACAAAGTACGCAAACGGTTACTGTGTCGGGAACGGTGAATGTGCATACCCCACAATAATTGAAAACTCAACAGAATGCGGACACATAGAAAAGAATCCAAAACAATCGAAAGAAGCGCAAAATGAGGAAAATAAAACAAGCAAAGAAATCTCAGAAACAGACATCCTGAATAAATCACCAAACGAAACAAAAGAAAATCAGGATATTCACGATAAATCCACCGACCAAACAGTCATCTCTGATGAAGAAAAAAAACCAGAGGAACATCAACATGAGAAAAAAGACAACGCAAACGAAGAGCAGGACAACAAAGACCATACATTATTAACCATCTTTGCAATTATACTGATAATCACCATACTAATCATAAGCATCATTTTCTACATTTACAAAAAAAAACAAAGTGAATCCAAAGACAACAATGAAGAAAACTACACCGGTTATCCACATGAATAAACGAAATATTCTTTTGTCAGCAATATACTTTATACTTATCATAAATAATGCCCATGCATGGGACGTCTCAGTGATATTTGACAATGCCCGTGAAGGACCAATCAGACCATTCACACCTATTCATGGAACAACCGGCACAACATACTACGCAGACTTTGACACAACAGACACATTCGGTCCCGACGACAATACAAACGACGGAAGATATGTAGAACTTTGTTCAACAGGATGTGGTACTGAATGTGTTTGGGCAAACAACTGCAGGACATTTCTTAGCGGCACATGCAATGCTGGCACTTGCTCCAATAATCCATATGATAATTGTGTATGTTTTGACATGACTACTTGTTACAGACCCAACGGCTGGTTTGTGCAACGAACAAAAGTAACGAACAACAAATATATCTACAAAATAAATGGCAAAGCACATGCAGATTGCATGTTTGCAAACCATGGCTTCGTAAGTGGAACATCTATTCTAAACCCCGCAGGCAGTTTTCAGATAACATCAATAGACTATTGCAGCGCAAACAATGATAATAAAGGGCAGCCACATTACTGCACAATCAATATGGCAATAGGCACAATTAGCTGGGCTGGCGGAAGTACCTGTAACGGTTGTTGCTGCTGTGAAGATAGTGGCGGACTCAACATAAAAATGACTGTAGAAAAGATTGCAGACACCAATCCCCCAACACTAGTGAGTTTTACAGACCCCGGCAATGTCTGGACAGATAATTGTGATATCTCTACTTCATGGTCATGCTCAGATAGCGAAAGCGGCATGAGCACAACAACCCCATATAAACTATATATCTACAATTCTGGAAGTTGGCATGCTCAAGGATGGGGCACACACACCACATACACACACACTGCAACAGAATTCGACAACATAGTGTTTGGTCTTGAATGTAGAGACAATGAAGGCAACATTGGAGGTCCTTGGTATACGACCCAATACACTAAATGCGACACGACAAAACCATCATCAACAATACGAATAAATAACAACGCGCCAGCCACGAAAACCACAGACGTAACCATTACATTAAGCTACACAGACATCGGCTCAGGAATTAACAACTGCAGATACAGAAACAATGACAGTATCTGGACCATCGCACAGCCGTGTACACCAAGTAAGACATGGACATTAGAAACAGGAGATGGATTAAAAACAGTGTATTATGAAGTTAAAGACATTGCCGGAAACACTAACCTATCTTCAGACACAATACTTCTGGACACAACACCCCCACACATACAAGTTAATGTCAATCCTAAAATCGTTGCTTCATCCCAATATGCAACATTTACAGCTAACTGCAATGATGCCGGCGGCTCAGGGTGTTCGACAACCAATATAACAATACCGTCTTTAAACGAGCAATGCGAAATTACAGGTGGTTCTGGCACATGCCAGATTAAAATGCCCGAATGCGTCTACGATACATATACATATTATGTAAACACCACAGACAACCTGGGAAACATCAATGACTCAGTTCTTGATTCATTTGAAGTTAAAAAAGCAGACGGATGTGAATGCATACTCTCAGACGAATGCATCTCTATTTCGTGTCTTGACTATACAATGTGTGGCGCCTTAGTACCTCCGGAAGTTGATTTTAGTACCAATATAGGATTAACAATTGCTCTGGGACAAACAGAAGCAATACCCATAATATTAAAAAATCCGGCAGGCTTTGAAGATACTATAAAACTCGATATCTATACAGATCCTCCCCTAATGCAACAAACATCATACTTTGAAGGAGAAAAATATTCTAAAAGAACCACAAAAATTGTGCGCTTGAAAGCAAACACAGAAGAATATATACTACTCCACGTTTTTGGCGGAAAGACAGGAACATATCATCTCATGATAAACGCACAGTCTCTTTCAACAACACTACAAGTATACAACAGAACCACAGTCAAAGTCGTTTTAAAAGACAATCAGGATATACATTCAAATACACCAGAATTGAGTTTCATCAGCATGGTAATTGTCTTTATCATCGCATACATCAGTTACAACACTAAACACACATCTATCAATTAATTCAATCACCAACCACCTCCTTAATCCCCGACCAAACCCCATATGGCTTATATCACAAAAAAAATATCCATACCCACAGTATCAAAACACAGGCTGTGGGACAAAATAAATGGGGGTGGTAACTCCCCTCAATTTTTTAAGATAATAACAAATACCCGATGACCAATATATTTCTTCTGTGCATCTATTTTGGCACCGTTACCATAAGGCGTTA
>QMVA01000004.1 GCA_003660865.1 Candidatus Nanohalarchaeota archaeon
GAATCCATCGTTAGAGAGTTTTTATTCAAGCAAATTACATGGAATATCATGAGACTTTGAGTGATTCTGGGTGATTCAAGGTAATTTAGACCAGATTCAGGGGTTACTTATACAACAACACCAGGACACATCAAAAAACATCACTCAACACTCTCAATCTTACTCCTCAAATCCTCCAAAAATCCAACAGCGCCCTCTGTATATTCTTCTGGAGACCACTCTGCAAACTTCTTATGCGTTTTAGAATCATACGGCCCCTCGAGAATCTCAAGCATAACAGAACCACTCTCAAGAGAGACCATAGAATGCCACGTACCCTTGAGTATCGAAACAACATTATCACGCGACGAACAATCACTAACAACAACCCTCACAACACCCCCATCATCATCATAACAAACAACAGCAATCCTACCGCAAACCGCCTGCACAATCTCAAGCTTATCAGGACACTCATGCTTATGTGGCCGCACATAACTATCAGGCTCAACTGCATTAAGCATAACCTGCACCCTATCCCCTGGCTCAGAAAACGAACGTGCATACCTCCGTCTCCTGGACTCACGCGCCATCTTCTTCACACCAGCAAGCACTTCCTCATCATACAACATCTGCAACATACACACAACATTACCCCGCAATATTTTAAAAGATATCCAACAGTAGTATAACATATGGAAGACCACACATCAAAATCAATAATAGGCACCGAAAGCACAGAACTATCCGAAAAAACAATAATCCTATGCATCACAGGCTCTGTCGCCGCAGTAAAATTCCCGGACCTCGCACGCACCCTCATGCGAAAAGGCGCAAATATAATCCCCGTAATGACCGGAAGCGCAAAAAAAATAATCCATCCAAACCTAATAGAATGGGCAACAGGAAACACATGCATAACAAAACTCACAGGACAAATCGAACACGTCCAACACTGCGGTAAACACAACAGAAAAGCAGACCTGCTCCTGATTGCCCCCGCAACATCCAACACAATCTCAAAAATAGCTTGCGGCATAGACGACACCACAGTTACAACCTTCGCAGCAACAGCCCTAGGCTCAAAAATACCCATCATGATCGTCCCCGCAATGCACGAATCAATGTACACAAACCCAATAATCAAAAAAAACATAGAAACCCTAAAAAAACAAGGCATAACATTCATAGAGCCGGACATAAAAGAAAACAAAGCCCACCTGAAACCAACTGCATACATCGCAAAAGCAATCACAGGCACATTCAAAAAAAAAGACCTGAAAAAAAAGAAAATACTAATCACAGCAGGCCCAACAATAGAATACATTGACCCAATAAGAATCATCACAAACCCCGGCTCAGGAAAAACAGGCATCTACCTTGCAGAAGCCGCACAAGCGCGCGGCGCACAAGCAACACTAATAATCGCAAACAAAGACACAGAAAATTGTGACTACAAGACAATACACGTAAAAACAACACAAGACATGTACAACGCAATAAAATCCAACCTAAAAGACACAGACATCCTGATTCACACAGCATCAGTCTCAGACTTCACATTTGACGCATCAAAACAAAAAATATCAACAAAAAACAAAACCACCCTCACCCTGAAACCGACAATAAAAATCCTCGATAAGATAAAAGCCCTGAAAAAAGACATCTTCCTTGTAGGATTCAAAGCAGAATACTCAGTCTCAAAACAAACTCTTGTAAAAAGAGCAGAAGAAAAACTAAAAATCTCCGGCGCAGACATGATAGTAGCAAACGACGTATCAGAAGAAGGCTGCGGCTTCGCAACAGACGAAAACAAGATAATAATAATCAACAAAAATGGAAAAATAACCGAAACAAAAAAAGCACCAAAAAAAGAACTGGCAGACCTCCTCCTCGACAAAATTACAGAAAAAATGCCAAAGAACAAAAATCAAAACATAACCACAAATCGGGTGGGTGAGGACTCGAGAAAGGACATTACAAAGAACCAACGGGGAGATATACGCCATAATACAACAAACTAAAACTTCTGCTTCTTCACCTTCATCAACTCATGCACCGCAATCACAAACATACAATGGCTCCACGAAAGCGGCGTAACCGACTTCTGAAAAGAATTACCAAACAACTGCTCAGGAAAATAAGAACCATCAACCCTGTCAAGAACAGAACATATCCACTTCTCTGCCGCGCGAACATCCCCAACCCTCGAATAATAAACCGAAAGCCAGAAACTCAAAAGCGGCCAAACGCCTGCGCCCTTCTTCCTATGCACGCCACCGCCATACATCCATCCGTCATACTCATCCCCTTCATACCTCATGATGCCCTCATCAACACAAAGACAATCAACAATCTCCCGCACAGTATCCTTCACAACCTTATCCCCCGCATCATAAACCCCAAACGGATAAACAACCCCAAGCAAAGACGCATCAATCCTCTCATCGTTAATGTCCCCAAACGACCTGTACAAACGCGATTTACCCTGGAAATGCCCCCTTAAGACAGACTCCATCTCACATGCAGTACGCATCCACCGGTCTGTAGGAATCATCTCATTTGCACACTTAAGCCCGCAAATACACGCCGCAAGCGAATAAGTAAAATTCTCCCGAAAATCAGGAAAACAAAATCTCTCCTCCCACAAATCATTAGTAACCCTCACAAAATGATCCTTATCCCACACCCTGCAAAGCCCGTCCGCAGCTTTCAGAACAAGATCGCGAAATTCACCAACATCAACCCCGCCCGCGCGCACACGATGATATACCGCAAAAAGCACCGCCCCAGTCTGGTCCGGCTGGAAACTGTGAAGCGCCTTCTTACCATTAACATAATACTTCTCAAAAAACAAGCCATACCTCTTAAAACCCTCGGCCCTCTCGCACCACCTAAAAAAATTCTCCTGAACCGACAAAGCCCCTTTCTTCCCAAAACTCTCATCAAGCAAATCAAGCGCAACACATGCAAAAGCCGCATCACGCGGCCACACATACCTGTAATTTTTGGCATCCTTTGGATAAGCCAGATGCTTGGGATTAGCAGCAATAATAGCGCCATTCTTCTGCGCACAATCAACAATCACATCCCGCGACACGCCAAGAAGCCCCCTGACTCTCTTCATATCAAGCATACACCATTATTAGGTCCCAACACTATTAAATTTAAAAAGATATACTCCAGTATATACATTGGTGACACCAATGTGGCTACAGCTAAAAATGTATCTTGTAATGGGCGCTTTCTTCGCAATAATCTACTCTCTGATTGTCGCAGCAGGCACCTACATGGGCTTTGGAGTAGGCAACTTCATGTTCTACGGCATCCTCGCAACAGTAATGATGCTAGTCCAGTACATGATTGGCCCAAAAATAGTGGACTGGTCAATGCGCGTCCACTACGTAACAGAACAGGAAGAACCGGAACTCCACAGGATGGTCGCCGAACTCTCAAGAAAAGCAGGCATCCCAAAACCAAGAATAGGCATCTCAAAGATAGCAGTCCCAAACGCATTCGCATTCGGCAGATGGACAAAAGACGCAAGAGTATGCATAACAGAACAAATCAGGAACCTCCTCACAAAAGAAGAGCTAAAAGCAGTCTTGGGCCACGAGATATCCCACGTAAAGCACAAAGACGTACTAATCATCACCCTAATCAGCATAGTACCCACAATAGCATGGTACATGGCATGGAACTTCATGTTCTCAAGAGACCGCGAAGGCAACAGCAACTTCGCAATAGGCATCGCCGCATTTGGAATCTACTTCCTCACAAATCTCCTGGTACTATACGCATCAAGAATAAGAGAATACGCAGCAGACCAAGGCAGCGTAAAACTAGGCAACCGCCCAAGCGTCATGGCATCAGCCCTCTTCAAATTAGTCTACGGCAGCGCAAGAGTCCCGAAAGCCACCCTAAAACAGACCGAAGGCATGAAAGCCTTCTTCGCAAACGACCCCTCCCGCGCAATGCGCGAACTCCGCGAACTAAAAGAACTAGACGTAGACGGCAGCGGCTCAATAGATGATTCCGAACTGATGCGCGTAAGAACCAAGAAAGTAAAAGTAAGCGGCGCAGACAAATTCATGGAAATGATGAGCACACATCCGAACATGGTGAAGAGGGTGCAAGCGCTTTCTAAACTGAATTAGACAAACCTAAGCAAAAAAATATAGGTCGTGTCTTAAGATTGGTTAAAGTTTAATATTTTCATGAATAGGGATTATTTTGCGTGGGTATCGCATATCGATTATGATTTGCTAAACAAGTACACCAAAAGAAGACTATCGCGAAATCATCAAAGAAAAAGCAAAAGAAGGCTGGCACCTAAAATAGCTCTTCGCCCACCAATAGCAGGCGTAGCACCATACATAGACATAATATTCGAAAAATCCGAATAATACAAAACAAGAACAGGCGTATTATGTCTCTTTCGCACTCTACATATTCTAACACCATGCAACCGACCTTTCATGTATTTAAGCAACGCGCCTGTGACCGAAATCATTAGTCAGACAATGCATGTGTGCGCTTGAGCGAAGCGAAACGCACTTAATCGCCAGCCTTTTACAAGGCTGCAACAGAAACCTTTAAATAGTTAACAACCAATCAATCGTAAGCACATAAATGAAAACCTAGTTTTCATTTTATGTGAACACAAGGAGGAATAAACCATGAGAGATTCGAACCAGGGCGGTTTCAAAAGAAATTTTGGACCACGCGAAATGCATAAAGCAACTTGCGCAGACTGTGGAGAAGAATGTGAAGTCCCATTCAAACCCCATGAAGGCAAGCCGGTTTACTGCAGAGAATGTTATGCTAAACATAGAAAATACTAATATCAATATAATTAGTTTATATCGTTCTAATAACTTTTTTCTTTATAGTTAACGCCGAAAGGCGTTAACATTACATATATAACAAAATGTCAGCCCCAGCCACAATTCACTATCAGAAATAGCACTCAAAACATATCAATCCCAAGTCCCACAATCTCCTTCCTTGGAACTTCTTCATGACACTTGACTTCATCAAATATATCCTCAACAGAATGCTGAACCCCTGTAACAACAACCATAACCCCAAGCGGCGCCTTCACACTATTCGTCACAGACGCGCCCCATATAATCTTCGCATTAGGCGAAAGATTCTTCCTAATCATATTAACAATATCCTGCGACTCCTTAAGCGTAAGATCCGGACCACCCGTAACATTGATAAGCGCACCTGTAGCATCCTGAATATCAACAGCAAGCAGCGGATTAGTAAGCGCATTATACACCGCCTTCTCAACCCTCTGGTGAGAATCATCAAACCCGACACCTATCATTGACAGCCCTCCATCAGACATCACAGACCTCACATCCGCAAAATCAAGATTAATAAGACCGGGCTTCGTAATAAGCTCAGTAATCCCCTTCATAGCCCCCACAAGAATCTCATCCGCAACCCTGAACGCCTGATCAATCGGCACATCAGGCACCATCTCAAGCAGCTTCTCATTCGGAATCACAATAAGCGTATCAACCAGCTTCGAAAGCTTCAAAAGCCCGCTGCGCGCATTAAAAATCCTGTTATCACCCTCCATATCAAACGGCAAAGTAACAATAGCAATCGTAAGCGCCCCAATCGACTTCGAAATCTCAGCAACCACAGGAACAGTCCCAGTCCCAGTCCCGCCGCCAAGCCCGCATGTGATAAACACCATATTCGACTTCCCAATCACATTACGGATCTCCATCTTTGACTCCCGTGCAGACTCCTCACCAAGCTTTGGATCAGACCCCGCACCAAGCCCGCGGGTAATCTCCTCACCAATCAGCACCTTCTCATCAGCATAACTCTCCAGAAGATCCTGCGCATCAGTATTAATCGCAACACTCTTAGTACCCTCGATACCGATCTGGTGCAGCCTGTTCAAAGTATTATTACCGGCGCCACCGCACCCGACAATCATGATATCAACAAACTTCTTCTCAATAAGCTTCTTCAACTCAGAATCAATACTGTGATGCTTCAAAGCAGGCGCACTCTTCCTCTCCGTCTGATCTTCTCTCTCCAGAACCGCACGTACAATATCATCCATATATACCACTTGCCAACAATAGCACAGAAACCTTTAAATCTATTTAGTTAATGAACTGCTTATTCTCAATCTTAGTCGGCAGATACTCCTTAGCTGTAAACTCAATAGACTTCGCAACAAGAGAATCCTGTTCAACCTTATACCCAAACTGCTTCATAGCAGCAAACTCATCCTTCCACCCCTTCGACTTAAACCAATCATAAGCCTCTATTTCCTTAATCCTCTTATAATCAATATCCTTAAGCTTGATATACGCACTCCTCGGGACATCAAACTGCTTGACATCACCCGTGGAAAACCCAAGATACCTCGCCTTAGGCGCCCCCGCCTTCTCAGAAAAGAACGCAAGATTAATACTGCCCTGCTTATACACAGAATAAATATAATACCCCCACGGGTCCATATCAGTAAACACATAAATTGGTATATTCAACTCCTTCTGCATCCTGTGAAGAAGCCGCCTCTCAGCCCTCGCAGGCTGCCCCTTACCAGTCATGATCATGCAATTAGCATCCTTCCAGTACTTCCCCTGGTTCAAAAGATTCCAAACCGCAAACTTCTCGATAACAAGAATAAAATCAGCACTGCACTCCTTAATCTTAAAAGTATTCTCCTCAACACTCGGGGGCACAGCCCCACCGGCAGAACCCATCTTCGAAAAATCAAGCGTATCACCAGTCTGGTCAAGAACAACCATCGGACCTGCAAGAACCCCCTTAGGCGTTGCAATAAGCTTCAACTCCTCACGCAGCGCATCAACCATAACCTCAACATCCTCAATCAGAGGATCCGACTCATCCTGCGTATCAAACGTATTCTCCTTCGACCCCGGGATACTATGCTTAAGTGTATAATACAACTGCCTGATACTAAGCGCAGGCTTCTGCTGATCAAGCAGCCACTTAATCTGCTTTGCGACAAGCAAAGTCTGCATGAACTTCTTCGCCTGGTTAAGATTAATATAATTCCGGCTCTGCTTCTTATCCCCAAGCCTGATCAGGCCCTGATCCTCATCAAAATACACATTATTAAGAGACCGCGTAAGTATAGACAAAGACGGGTTCTTCTTAAGCTCAATATCAGCCAAAACATCATTACCAAGCGCCTCCAGCCTCAATGCAATCTCCTTACCGCTTTGCGCATCTATCTTCATCATATCCTTCACTCTCCGTCCTCTTTCTCACCATTATCCTCATCAGGTATCTCATTATCAACATCTTTCAGATCCTCAGCATCGTGCCCGCTATCTTCCGGCTCTTCCACAAGAACCATGGTCTTCAGCTTCTCCTCAATAAGCTCACTCATCTGAGTTGCAATCTTCTCCTCATCCTTGCCAGTAAGCCCATGCAGCGCACCCGCAAGCTCACCCACATACCGACGAAAGATAGCCTTCCTCTCCTCAACCTCATTAGCCCGCCTCTTGCGCGATAGATACACACCCATCCGCCTCGCAGCCTCCTGAATAGCAAGCTTGATCTCCTTTATGATAACAGGATAAGAAGCAATCGCCTCCTTCCCCTCTGACGTATAAGGCACCCACACAGACGCAAAATGAATTGTGATAGCCACAGGCCCGACAGGCAACGACCCGCCGCTCTGGCTAAGCTTATAACGCCTCCAATCAGTCTGAATCACAGACTTCGTGATAGCACACGCAGACTGCTCATAAAGCAGCGGCACCTTATTAGCATACCGCATCAGGTGAACCGACCCGTCCTGATCAAGATTACCACCATAAGCAATACCAACCTCAACAAGAAACGGATTCCCGGAATACACATTCGCAGACCTTGAAACCGCAGTCACAAACTCAGGCGCAAGCTCCTTCTTCAGGCCTTCCTCAATCGGCTTTGCAGTAATCGGTGACAGGCAATCCATAGGCGGATTCTGAAGTTTCGCCTTCTGCATTTGGTCATGAAGCGCCTCAGCCTCATCCCGCGTCAACGAAGTAGTCGAGACCTTCGGATCAATATTCGCAAGAACACAAAGCTCCTTCGCCTTCTCAGAACTTATCCTCGAAAACTCAGTAGCAAGAAACCCGCTGATAATCCTCGCCTTGCTATTCTTCATCATCCGAAGCAGCGTCCCAAACTCAATCCCTGACGCATGCGGCTTAATCTCCCTCGGCTCTCTCGGCAGCTCTTCAACAGCCCTCGGGAACTCAAACTTCTCACCCTCAGGATCCACAAACACAATCTTTGCAAACGGGTTCATGATAGCAGTCTCCTGGATATACTCATAAATCGACTGCTTCCCCTTAACATACCTGCCCTTCACATTCAACTCAATCCTCGTGCCGTGACCAGAACCATACACAGTATCTTCACCCACAACACTAGGCTCATTAGTCTGTATATCCACATGCAGCTCATAAATATGCGTCTTACCATCATTTATCCTCGAATATATCTTTGCAGACTTTCCGGTAGTCAACTGCCCGTAAAGCACCGCAGCAGAAATACCAATACCCTGCTGACCCCTACTCTGGCGCAGCCGGTGAAACTTAGAACCATAAAGCAGCTTCCCAAAAATCTTCGGGATATTCGCTTTCACAATCCCGGGCCCGTTATCCTCAATAATGACCTTGAACTTATTATCCCCTGTCGTACCCTTCTGAAGCTCAACATAAACATCCGGCAGAATCCGCGCCTCTTCACACGCATCAAGCGAATTATCCACACCCTCACGCACAACAGTCAAAAGCGACTTCTGTAGATTCTCATACCCCAAAAGATGCTTATTCTTCTCAAAAAATTCAGCAATCGAAATTGCCTTGTGCGTCTTTGCCATAGTCTCTGCAACATTTGTTGTCATCATGTCACCCTCATAATACATATTTCTTTTCCCTTGCCCTTCTCTCAAGCAATATCCTAACTTTCCTGTGCGTTGCACCCTCTATCAGCATGAATATTGCTTCACTGGCGGTACCAACATCATCATATTTCCCGATTACAGACACAGTCTTCCCAAACACCACAACAGTAGTATCCGTCAACTGCTCAATAATTTTCCTCGATTTCCCGTCAGTGCCTATCAGCCTTGACTTAACCCGTATCAGTTTCTTCTCACTCTTAAGCGCATACTCCTTAAGACTCACCATACGAAAAACATAATCATCATCAAGAAGCACCAGCGCCTCATCACACGTAAAACCCCGCCCGATTGCCTTGATAATACTCTTAAGTTTCATCTGGTAAATAGAATCCTTAGAAGAATAATCAACCTCACCGAACTCAGACACAGTTATCCTACACTTAAGTTCCTTCTCAAGCCTCTTCTTGGTCTCCCCATTCTTACCAATCAATGTCCCAATACGTGATTTTGGTATCTTCAAGAACTCCGTAATTTCTTTCACCTGTAATCTTTAAATATCTTTACATAAATTTACTGTGCCCCTGCAACCGTTTCCAGCGCAGCAAAACAAACATACACTCATTGCACACATAGATATTTATGTCTTTATTATCTCATCAAGCACTTTCTCCTTATCCCGACAAACCCCTAATTTCTCAAAATACCTGCAAAGATTATTAACATCACGCACAAGAAACTCATGCGCAAGTTGGTGGCTCTTCTCAACCGACTGCCCCATATCATGTATCACAACAACGCCATCCTTTACAAGAATATTGAACTCACTAAGATCAGCATGAACAAGCCCCGCATCCTGGTAAAGCTTCCTAAGCTCCCGCACAATCGCATTAAACACCTTCAAAGGACTCTCAAGCTGCGCATCCTTAAGCTTAGGCGAAAGCCCCCCATTGCCAATATACTCCATCACAAGCACATTACGGTAAAACCCAATAGGGCGAGGAACATTGACACCTGCCGCATCCGCCCTCTTGAGATTCGAAAACTCCTTGCGGCACCACTCAAAGACCAAAGACCTGCGCCCAAGCTTCATTCCCACAAACCTCTTATCCCCCACAATATACTTCTGCATCTTCTGGAATTGCGACGCCTCAATCTTAAAAATCTTAACAATAATCTTATTACCCTCCTTATCATCAGCAACAACAATAGTACTCTCCTTCCCCTCCTTCACAACCCCAGAAAGATGCCCTATAATCCCCCGAGACTGGAGATGATATATAGCCTTCACAGTACTGATGTCAAGAATACCCTCGACAACCTTCCAGTCATTAGAATCCTTCAAAGTCCACGTCATACTATATACACATCCCACTACATCTAATGGTCATCAATGATTTTATTGTTATCTACTCTTTGCCACATTATTAGGATAATATATCAAGAACAAAAGACAAGCAAAAAACATATAAAACTACTAAAGAGTAAACAAAATACCCCCCTAAAAACAAAAGGAACACCAATTGAAGAAGGACCAGGCAACGCAATATACAATTTAGTCTTTAAAGTAACGAAGATAGAAGGTGACACAGTCACAACCAATTCTTCACCTGAAACATTCAATAAACAAAACTACGCACCATTCAATTATGAAATCGGAACAACATATTTCCGCGATATCTGGGAAAACGGCGAATTTGTAACAGACCTTAACACCCACGAAACATACTTTCTATGCAAAGGGACAAATCCAATAAAAGTATATGGAAATATAGACAACTTCATAAACAAAATACAAAAACAAGGCAAGCAAAACAAATTTGAAAGACTATTATCTGAAGATGAAATAGAAGCAAGAATCAGAACACACGCATATGACCCAAACAACTATGCAATAGCAGACGTCGTACTAGCAGAAACAAGTGATTGGCTCAGTGATTACTCTCACAATCCTTTCGAAACCTATGGAATCATGGTAAACCTAACAGATTCAACTGGACGAATAGTCGAAGCAGACTATTCAGGTGGACAACAGACCGTATTGGAAAAAAACGATTACAGAGAAGCAACCACAATAAAACTGCCCGAAGAAATCACAGATATAATAACTATTGAAGATTTAAGCAAGATAGAACAAGGAATCAAATTCAAACCAATAAGCACCGAATCAATGAATTTCATAAGAGAAAACTGCTATCGCCACTCTTAGCGCAAATAAAAAAACCAGCGCACTCGAACAGTGAACAAGCAACCTGAAGCAAAATAACACATATGTACTTAAGCAAAGCGCCTGCAACCCAAATCGAAGCATTACAGTCGCTCTAATGATCTACCATTTACAAGACGGTTAAACATCAAGCGCTTCCAGAAATCCCTTATTCCGCAGCCAATCAACCTGCGCCTTCCTGTACTTATAGATAATATCACCCTTCTTGTCGCCCTCAAACTCCCAAGGCACAGCAAGCACAATATCACCGTCACGCACCCATATTCTCCTGCGATACTTCCCAGGCACACGGCATATCCTCATCTTCTTATCAGCACAAAGCACATGCATCTTTCCAAAACCGAGACGAGACTCAATCACTCCAAGAACCTCTTTATCCCTCGGTGTCCTCACTCTCACAATTTCACCGGAATCCTGAGTCTGCGGCTTAAATTTCTTAAAAGTTCTAGGTTTCTTATACATCTAATCACTAATCCTCAAAAGTATTGTAATCCTATTGAGTGTGCGCCCATCTTTCATGCCGCAAACACTATGTGTTACTTTCGAGGCAACATTATATATTCTTTTGCTTTCCTGCTCAATCTTACCGGCAATCTTCGAAGACCCGAGATACACATCAATACCACCCTTAGAATCCTGCACTTGGGTAATAAACGAAAATTTATCTGTATCCTTATATTGGCCCACAATACGCTCCACAAGCTCAAGCACCTGATTCTGCTTGTACTTAGACCCCCTTATCTGTATTATCGCCTCATAATACCCGCCGGACACCCGCGAACAAACATCGCAAGTCTGCGGTATAATCGTAAAAACAACCTGCGCACACTTCTCAATCTCCCTGCCGCCAACAACCCTGCGCGCAACAACACTAACAGGCACCTTAGTCTTGCCACTCACCTCAAACGGCTCATACTCAAGGCGAACATCAGTATCCTTATCCTTCTTAATACTTGATGTAACAACGCGCTCAATCATCTCCTCAACCGACGCATTTTGTACCCACCTCTTCTTCTCATTCGAGCGCCCGCAGCGGCAGACTAACACACTTATATTCTGCGGCACCTCAACAAACTTCGCGCCCTTGAGATAACAATCCTTGCAAAGCCCTTCAAACAACACATCAGTCTCCTTGGCACACTTAGGACAAAATTTACGAAGCATAACAATAGTGGACGCGCACCACTTTTAAAACTTGCGCCACATCGTCAAACGACGACAACCAGAAAGAAAAACACAAAAGATTTATAAATTTACTACGCCTCAGATGTATCTTCACACTCCATCTTCGCAAAAGAAAACAACCAAAAGACTCAAACAAAGAAAAAAGCAAAAAAGAATAAGCAAAAAACAAAAATGGTGATTTTAATGAGTACCCCCAATTTTTCACGAAGAACAGTATTCGACGGTATTGTGCCTGGAACCGGTAAGCGCACATATACTCCCTTAAAGGACAGACTAGACGCAAATTCAAAAACAGTAAGAGCCAAATTCCCACACCTAAGATACAACAATGCAATAAACAAATACTTCAATGGTGAAGCACCCCCGATTGTCGAAGAATTAAAAGAACAATCAATGTTCCTCGCCATACGTTACACAGACATTTGCAGCAGAAAGCAAACAATGTGCAGCACATTTGGTGATTCTGAGTACCCTATCGGTATTGACCCCGAAACAGAACAACTATATATGGAACGACCTGATAAAGAAGCGATAATAATAGACGGTGACCCAAACACATTAAAATTCATAGACTTACACACAAACAACCTCCACTGCAACGACCTATTCGCAAACCCAGAAAAATACGAAGAACTTTGGACAGACTTAATCAAATAACAAGACACATCAAACCCGATAAACATGCGCAATCTTAACCCCATCAACCACCCTCACACCAGCCAATGAAACAACCCCCCGCTCAATAAGCAGGCCAACAACATCATTCCCGACAGCATTCACACTAGAAGCCCCACGAACAGCATCCAGAACCTCATCAACAGAAGCATGCTTCCCCCCGAAAAAATCAGAATCAACATCAACAACTAAGTCATCCTCAAAAAACTTCCTGCCAACAATATCAGCATCACAAACAGCAACCACAGAATCTCCATGCACCCGAAGCAAGCATCCCATAAAAAACACACTAAAGCTACTTAATACTCCGAACAGGTCTCTCAGCCCCGCAAGCCTCGCACTTCACAAACACAAGCCGGCCCTTCTTCACAATATTCGTATCTGGCTTCTTGCACTCAGAACAAAGAACATACTCCTCAACATACCTCTCAAACTTCTTATTAACCATAAATCCCCCGAACTTACCCTGGAACACACCCACATTTCCCTCCATACCCGCCTGCGTCGCAAGCTCCTTTGCAAGATACTTCAAAAGATGTTTCGGGTCACGCCGGATAACACCCGCAGCCTCAATCAGATTCTTAATCATAGTCCTGTTACCCATAACCATAACAATAAGCCTGGGCATCTCAAGGCGCTCCTCCTCAATTACTTTCTCTGGAAGCTGCTCCCGCGCCCGCGAAAGCAATTTTCCATAATCATACTTAGACATAATACCTAATACTCAAGTCAACTTTATATTATTACCGCAAACGCACCTATGATTGGTGTTGTTGCACAAGTCTTGACCAAATGGCTTGCTGATGTCGTTTAGCGATTTTTGGTCATATTCTTAAAAACAGCAACAGTACATATAATCCCCGATAGTTATGCAACAGCATCAACCCGTAAAAATCTTCAATCTTCGATGTATTTATGCAATATATAGTCAAAGACATAACTTTCTGGACTATGTGTCTTTGCCATCTAGTTAACGCCTATTGTTTTTTGGCTCTATTTGTCAATATAGTAGCGGCGTGAACTATAAATGGCATCTTATAGTACAATTATAATGCCTTGATTCTCCCTGCCCTCGGCTCATAACACGACCCCTCAGCCAGAAGCTCATCAATCGCAGACTCACTGATAGCCTCAGGCAACCCCACTTTTTCAACAATCCTCGTATACTCAACACCATCCCCCTCATCCATCTCCTCAACAGACTTGACAATAAGATTCTTAGCAACCTTCATATCAACCTCAGCGCCCGCCTCATCATCCTTCTCCTCGCGCACCTTCTCAGCCGCAAGAACCTTACGTACATCATCACCCTTGATATCTTTTTCAGAAAGACTCTCCTCCATCTCAGAAACATCCTTATGCTCCTTCGCAAGAGAAAGAACAACATCCCTCTTTGCCGCCTGCTCAAAAGCCATCCAAACAAGCTCAATCTTTCTCAAAGTCTCATAATTCGGATCATCCACTACCTTCACAAACTCAGGAAATATATGCACCTCATCATTATACTGCCGCAAGCGCCCCACAACATCCACAATATCCCCCTTCTTCACCCCGCGAATCACACTCGTATCCTGGAACACCTTCACCCGAATCATGCCAGAACCGTCATCAAGAACAACAAAACCATACTTCCCGTCATCACTCACGTAAGAAGTCACAACAGTCCCAAGTAGATGCACCGACGAAACCTCACGCCCGTCCTCTAAAAGAACATACCCACAACCAACTCCATCTGAAGAAACATACTTCCCGCAAACAACCTCCTTAATCCTGCACTTCTGCGCAGTAAACCTCATCGTATCAATCACATTCACACCCTCCTTATATGGCCATGCTTCGGCTCAAACAACTCACCCTCACGCTTAAGCTTCTGTATGATCTCCTCAGCATCCTCAAGACCCTGCTCCTCAGCAGCCGCCTTAATATCCTCAATAAGCACAGACTTATCAGCAGAATCCTTCTGCATCTCACTGACAAGCGTAAGTATAATCTTAATCTTATTCCTCTGGGTACTCGTCGTACCACTCTCAAGCCGGTCAATATCAAACTTCCCTGTCTCAGGATCAATCCCCACCTGCATAAGGCAATCAGTCAGCAGTTTAATCGCCCTCTGCGCATCATCCTTCTTAACCGTATCCGAAAGCCTCACCCTCGCCGACGCCTCCGAAAGCCTCACAAGCGCCTCCAGCTGCCGGGCACCTATAGGCACCGACGAAACCTCATCACCACCGGCATACTTACCCCTAAGACCGACATAAAACTTCTCAATCACAACCTGCGCAGGCTTCGCAAGCTTCGGCCGGATATTCGCCTTCACATAAGAAATATACTTCCTCAAAATCTCAGTATCAAGCGGTGGATCCTGCACCTCCGGATTCTCATGCATCTTAAGAATATGACGGACAAGCAAAGTATCCTTCTTCTTATCAGGCACATCCCTTATCGGAAAAGTAAGATCAAACCTGCTCAGAAGAGTATCCGGAATGTCAATCTGCTCCGGGATAGACTGATATGGATCAAACCTCCCGAACTTGGGATTCGCAGCCGCAAGAATTGTCGTCTGCGCATTCAGCGTCGCCTGTATATTCGCCTTGGAGACAGTCACAGTCTGTTGCTCCGCAACCTCATGCATCGAACTCCTATCCTCCGCAGACATCTTATCAAGCTCATCAATCGCAACAAGCCCCTTATTGGCAAGCACAAGCGCACCTGCCTCAAGCGCCCACCCCCTCATGAATTCATCTTTGACAACCGTAGCAGTAAGTCCCGCGCCAGACGTCGATTTTCCCACAACGTAACGCGCCTTCGGCGCAAGCCCGGCCGTATACTTAAGCAACTGACTCTTACCCGCCCCGGGATCACCAACAAGCAGTATATGAATATCCCCCCTCGTCACAACCCCATCCGGCCTCACCTTCCTCACACCCCCGAAAAGCTGCAAAGAAATCGCCTGCTTAATATCACGATACCCGTAAATAGAAGGCGCAATCGAATCAGCCAGCAGATCAAAAATCTTCGGGTTCGCCGCAAGCTCCTTAATCCTCTCCTCATCTTTGGCAGAAACCTCAATATCCTCAAACTCAAACTCAATAGGCTCAACATAATTGCCGTCAATATAAATATCCCTCCTCTTACTCTCCTTACCCTTATCAGTCTTAATCGGTATATCATCAAGAACACCGGTAATAACAACCTTACTCCCTGGGACAACCCTCCTCTGGAACTTCGGATCAACCAGATCATTCTTAATATACACCCCAATCTTCCTCGCCTGCGCACTACCCTCAAGCGCCTCAGGCGCCTCCTCCACCTCAAGCCTTTGTATATCCACCATCTTACGCTCCACCATATCAAAGCCCCTCTTATTCCCACACTCACACATATACGGAGTAGTCAGATCCTGCCCCTCCTGAAGCATCATAATTCTCTCCCCGCACGCACGGCACTCAAAAGTAGCAAGAACAATCTCCGGTCGAACCTCCGAGGCCTGCTTTATTATACCCTTAACAGCAATAAACTTCTTCAGGTGCTTGCTACGCAAATTCTTGATACTAACAACCTGCGACTCAGGCAGCCCCTTTATCCGAAAATGTATCTGTGACTCCAGCTCCTCCCCCACATCCACATTCCTCATCGCCTCCTCAGACGCCTTAAAAAACTCATCCGGCCCCTCCAGAAGATAATCAGCAACATCCACATCAAACTTCTCAATATCAGAAAAATCTACAACAAGCGCATCCCTGTCCTGGACAGCTTTAAGAAGCGCACTATAGCACACCTCAGAGAAAAATATCTCAAGCCTCGAAAGTAAATCAGCATAATCCATAACATACTATTCCACAAACAAATTTAAAAGTTTAGTCGTGACCAACCCCGCCAAAAAAAACAACCAGCAACATCACCCGATGAAAACACAAAAGTAATGCTCAGAGAGTAACAAAAAACGAAAGATTATTAAAAATCATAGAATCATTAGAGCATCAACAGAGAATCCCGGGCACTTCACTTATCGGGTCACAAATACAATTAAAAACACCCAATAATTACTCCACAATAAGGAACGACATTACAGACAAGATTCACAAAAGACAGGGTGACAGACATAGACAACACACTACCGGAAAAGGAAATAGAACAATTCAGCAAAAACATCAAAAGACAAATAGAAGAAACAAGCAATCTAATCAGCACACTCGAAAGCCGCATAAAATTCATCGGAAAAGTAAAAATAAATGAATATGACATCGGCAAATCAATCCTTGAATACAAAGACGAAGTGCAAAACATAGAACATTCATTCATTGACTTAGACTCAACCATTAGATGCGCATCAGTATATGAACAATTAGAACACAAAGGAGCACTCGAAAATCTCGAAAACAGGTTTATCCCCTTCAGGAACGCCCTTAACAAGCATGACAAACCATGACATGCATTCACAGCATAATTCAACATACACATCCTAAAACACATTCAACAGACACAAACAAACCCGCTCAAACAGAACATTTTCTAATACATAATCCATCCGACTTATTCCGAAAGGAATAAAAAGATATCTACAATATTACTACTATGCTCCCGAAAATCACAGAAATAAAACAGAGAAGAAAAAAAGCAGGCCTCACTCAATTCGAACTTGCCTACAAAGCCGGGGTTTCCCAGTCACTTATCGCAAAAATCGAGGCAAACAAGATAGAGCCATCATACTCCGCAGTGCAGAAACTTTTTGAAGTGCTTGACTATATCGAAACCAAGAATGGATTAAGAGCAAAAAACATCATGAACAAAAAAGTAATCACCACAGACAAAAGCAAATTCGTAAGTGAATCCATCAGGACAATGAAAAAGTACGGGCTTTCTCAAATACCAGTCACCTCAGACGGCCTCATCATAGGGAGCATATCTGAAAAATCAGTACTGAACAAAGTCATTGAACTTGAATACACCAACCTCTCAAACCTGAAAGTAGAAGACATAATGGACGAAGCATATCCTACACTCAATGAAAATACCCCACTAAAAGCCATCCTCCCACTATTAAAGCACAATCAGGCTACAATAATAACAAAAAAAGAAAAAATTCTCGGAATAATCACAAAAGCAGATTTATTGAAAATAGTCTAACCAAAAACATTCTTAGTTGAGGTTCTCAATTGGGTAATTACCCACCAACTCACAGACCCTTCACATACATCTTATTTATCACAACATCCTCACTCGGCCAGTCCTGCATATTATGTTTAACAGATGTATCTACCAAAGATATAGACTCCACAACATCATACCCTTTAACAACCTTCCCAAATACAGCATAACCATAATCCCTTGCACCATGATCAAGAAAACTATTATCATTCACATTAATAAAAAATTGCGAAGTAGCAGAATCAACAACCGCAGTTCTTGCCATAGCAAGCGTCCCTTTTTCATTCTTAAGCCCGTTATCTGCTTCATTTTTGATTGGCGCCCGATTCTGCTTCTCTGACCCATCCACAGTAAATCCACCACACTGAACCATAAAATCCTTTATTACCCTGTGAAACACGGTCCCGTCATAAAAATTACTATTCACATACTCCAAAAAATTTTGTGTCGTTATTGGCGCTTTATCCTCATAAAGCTCAATCTCAATATTTCCTTTGCTTGTTTCCATAACTACAATCATCTTCTCTTTACCCATAGTATCACCCGTATTTCCATCACCATCTTTAACATCATCATCCGAAGGCACATAACCAGAAGTACACCCCAAACTAAAATGCACTAATAACAAAACAACCAAAAAAAGCATTTCTGACTTCATAAAATTCACACAAGACACGTTACAACAAAAACATTAAATAATTAACCCACATATCCCAGATCCAACTCCTTCGGCTTGACTTCCCTAATATTCATTGACTCCTTAAGTTTTTTTGCAGCACCTTTATCAGAATCTTTCAGGAGCCGATAGGCACTAACAAGATACATCTCAGCAACACTTTTTCTCTCATCAGGCGTAGACACACGCGCCCTGTTAGCATTCACAATCAACTCATTCCCAAGTCGCACAGCATCAACCGGAGTAATAGCATACCCACCAATCAGCGTTGGTTTTCCCTCACCTGAAAAAAAACACATATCAACAAGAGGTGACCCCAGCTTCCTCAGGCATGCAACACAATACCCTGTCACAAAATACCTCTTCAAATCAAGATCAAACTTTTTCACAAGACACATTTAGTTCACCACCACAAGAGTAACATTTAAATAACTCAAAAATCCATTTGAGATTAAAATCCAGGCACCAAATAAACATAATATTTACTAATATTTAAGAACTTATCATACAAAACACTTCTTAAAATTGGGAAAAGTAAATTAAGAGAGGGGGGGGACGTTTATGAGTAATACAATTAAAATACATAATGTCGTTGCTTCATGCGCTGCAGACTCAAAGATTCCATTATCAAGACTTGCAATGGAACTTGAAGGCACAGAATATGAGCCCGAACAATTTCCCGGGCTGGTTATGAGACTAGAAAATCCAAAAGCAGCAGCATTGATATTCAACACAGGAAAAATAGTATGCACCGGAACAAAATCGCCACATCAGGCAAAAGAGGCTGTTGGGAACATAGTCAGGAAAATAAACACCTTAGGAATAAATATCAACGAGATAAACGAACTCAAAATCCAAAATATAGTAGCATCAGCTAGCGTCGGCGCAGAATTAAATCTAAACCAGATAGCATTTCAGCTTGAAGGAACAGAATACGAGCCGGAACAGTTTCCGGGTTTGGTTTATCGCCTCAATGGTCCAAAAACAGTATTTCTTTTATTCAGCTCCGGGAAAGTCGTATGCACCGGTGGAAAATCAGAAGAAGAAGTTCACGAATCCGTAAAGAAACTCAAAGAGAACCTGAAAGACATCAAAGCCATACCATAAAAAAAAGGTATTTGTTTAGCAAAATTAGCGGCTAAGGCATCTTGATTTTTTTGGACAAATAGCACAAAATACTCTATTTTTATAGAATGAATTATCATGGACAGCGACAGTTAACGATTTTGTTTTATGGTTTTTGCACAATCGCCATCATTTTTACATAAAAGTTATGGTGTTCATGTTATTGTTTTATCTATTTTTTCATGAATAGGGATTATTTTGTATGGGTATCTCATATA
>QMVA01000005.1 GCA_003660865.1 Candidatus Nanohalarchaeota archaeon
GGTGTGGGATGATATGATTGGCCGTGTTTTTGGATTTGGTAATTTTTGTCTGATTATGGCATTTATGCTGTCTTTTGTTTTTCTTGGCAGTGCTGCTTTTGGGGAATGTGAGGATAAGCTGGATATTGTACTTGTGCTTGACGTGAGCGGCAGTATGACCGGGAGTTGCGTGCCCGGGGCGACAAAGATGGATTGCCTGAAGGACGGTACTAAGACAATTATTGATTCTGTTAAGATGAATGACAGCAGGGTTGCTCTTTTCAAATTTGCGAGTAATTCTGAGAAGATTGTGAATTTTACGCAGGTATTAGGCAACGAGGCGCTTTTGAAGGGTCATGTTGATTCGCTTTCTGCAGGGGGTTCTACATCACTTGGAGACGGGCTTAAGGATGGGATAGAATATCTGAATTCCAGTGTGGGAGATGGCAGAAAGGGAATTGTTATACTGTTTACTGATGGGATGGTAAATACCGGTAGTCTTAGTACGCCGGGTAGTGTTGAGAACTATGTGTCACAGAACTGGCAGGACGGACCGTTTGAAATATATACGATGGCTGTTGGGACTAGTGTGAATAAAAATATGCTTGAAAAAGTTGCTGCGTATACGCATGGGAGATTTTATCATGCTACAGTTATGTGCGACGGCAATTGCATTGCCAGTACGTTCCTTGATGCGATTGAGCATGCGAAGAGCGGCTTTAGGGTGTCTTATATTTTTACGAGTTGTGATGATGCGCTGAATAAGACTATCAGGTTTGATGCGTGCGCTACGAATATTTCTGATTATCCGACAGGGGCAAGAAATATTACTAATATAACTGTTGTGGATTCGGTTACCAAGAATCTGAGTTATCTTGCAAATACGGGTGCTATTACTTATATTAATACTACTGGTAGGGCAACTTATCCTGATAATCCTTTTGATGTGGTTGTTGGTGATGAAAGAAAGCTGAGGTTCAATGTTTCGAATATTACTGAAAATATGACTGTTCTTGTCAGGTTCGGGCTTGTGAATTCTACTGGTGAATTTGATGCTGTGAGCGGGACAAGGAATAATGCAACTGCGTATTATAATATCGAGGGGGTGCAGTATAGTATTGATAGTTGTGATATATTCCAGTTTTATTGCGGTTGCCCGCCGCTTACATCAGAATGCGATGGAGTTACTCTTGTAAATAATTCAAATTGTAAACAGGATGCATATGTATGCGACAAGGTAGGGAATATAAAAAGGTTCGGATATAGGGATGATCATGGTGATTGCGCTGTAAAACCGGGGTGCTATTGTATTGAAGACCCCTGGCAGTGGACTACGGATTATGATTATTCTGCTGAGGCATGCGAATGTCTTACAGGTCAGAATGATTACTGGGATTATGGAAATGTGGAGTGCTGCAACCCGGGGGACTGCTGGATATCGAGTGACAGAACGTGGATTTGTGATGACGGGATACGAAAAGACGGGGGATCGTTTTGTGAAGAATTTATGGCATGCGGAAGATCGTGGTTCTGGAATAAGACGATATGGGCAGATAAGCTACCGTTGGGGTGTGGGTGCGTGATTAGTGATAAGTGTGAGAATAATAATTGTGTTGTGGGGTTTTGCCTGAATCCTGTTAACCCGGATATAACGTTTAGTTCTGATAGTGTTACTGCTGATTTGGGTTCGGATATGCAGATTGTTATTCATGTGAAAAATAATCTCGCTGTGAGTGATAATATTAATATAAGACTTTATGCAAGTCCTGAGAAGGTACTTCACTGGAGTAAGTTTGAAAATGGTGAGAATGAAATTACGGTTGCTTTGGGTGAATATGAAGAGAAGCTGATTCCTATTGATGTGTTTGCAGGGGAAATCGGCACTTATAAGATGATGATTTATGCTAATTCTGAGTTGATTCCAAGCCTTGATGCGAAAGATGAGCAGCATCTGCAGGTTGTGCATCGTGACCGCGGGATTCATTCGAGGACGCCAGGGATCGGGTGGCTTGGAGTGGTTATGATTTTGGCTGTTTGCGGGATGCTTGTCGGGCGTAGGGTTTGAGATGTTTGCGGGACTATAGCCAAAGCACTTTTACAATAGGATTGCAGATACGTGTTCTGAGATAATTGCTTTTGAGTATATGCATGATACGGTGGTTGTAGGCGAATAAAAAAAATTCTGAAATATCGCGATTGCGCAGAGCGCACCATCTTGGACATAATAAAGAGGAGGCTGAGTGGTCGAAAAAGCTTGCATCCAATAAATATCCTAAATGTGTGGGGAAAAACCTTTTTGATGATTGTCCGACGGAAATTCCGGAAGTAGCGCCATCTACCTGTAAATCCTGCCCTCAGTATGTGTGCCATCGAGAGAGGAAAGAGTTGAGAGAATGAGATAACTGATGGCAGAGATGCAAAAGGGCAAAAATTAAATACAATTTATAAATAATACTGGTCTATTTAGTGTGTATGGTTGAAGTAAATGGTAATGAGAAGCCAATCACTGAGTATCAAACAAGGAAAAAGTATATTGACCCTGATTTAAAGAAGGTTGGCTGGCTTAAAAAATACATAAAGGAAGAGGTAAACTCGGTTAAATCTGATTTTAGACAGAAAAAATTTGTGTTCTTTGATGGCAATATTGAAAGAAATGTTGATAAATTTATTGATTATGTTTTGCTTGATGAAGATAATAGTGTTCTTGCAATTATTGAATCCAAAAGGTTCTCCAAAGATGAAGAAATGGGAAGAATCCAGGCAAGAACATATTCTAAAGATATTGAGAAGCAAGTAAACAGAAAGATTCCTGTCTTTTTGACCAATGGAAGAGTATGGCGTTTTATTGATGAAGATGGGATTGAGAGAGAGGTTAGCGGACCTTTTAGCCAGGAAGATCTTAGAAGAAGAAGCAAGCTATATTCTGAAAAACGGGATCCTAAAGAGGTTAGAATTGACACGCAGGTTGTGGATCGTCCCCTAAGTATTCGGACGGTAAGGAAATTAAGTGAGCATTTTTCAGAAGGCCATAGAAAAGCATTAGTCCAGATGGCTACAGGCACAGGGAAAACAAGAGTTGCAATGGCTATCATTAAATTGCTGATTAACGCAAACATGATACGCAATGTATTGTTTATCGCGGACAGAATATCTCTTGTCAACCAGGCAAAATCAAAGGGATTTAAGCAGTTTTTTACTGAGCCCATTGCGGATTTGCGCGAGGGGTTCACAATGAACTCAAGACTTTATGTTTCTACAATCCAGACACTGATGAGTGGAAAGTCAAAAAAGCTCTTTGAAAGATTTAGCCCGGGATTTTTTGACCTGATAGTATTTGATGAAGCGCATAGGTCAATCTATGATAAAAATAATCTGATTAACAAATATTTTGATGCCATTAAGATTGGCCTTACTGCAACACCGAGGGAACGTGAAACAAGGAATACCTATGAGTTATTTGACTGTGTTCATGAGAAGCCTACTGTTGAATATTCATACGATGAAGCGGTCCGCAATGGGATCCTGGTTCCGTACAGTGCTGAAATTATTGAAACCAAAGTTCTGGCTTTGGGCATTAAGGGCACGGAATTGAGCAATCGCCTAAAGGACCAGCTTCGAAGACAGGAGGAGAATCCTGACAGTACAGAATATGTAGGCTCCCAGTTTGACAGGGTTTTTATGGATAATAAAACAAATGAGATTATCATTCGCGAATTTATGAGCAGCTGCTATAAATCAGATGAAGGGAAACCATGCAAATCAATATTTTTCTGTGCAAGCCAGCGACATGCAGATTATATGAAGACGGTCTTTGGAAAATTATTTCCTAAACTGAGCAGTGATGTGCAGGTCATCACTTCGAAAATGGCAAGGGCGGAAGATGAGGTTTTGCGGTTCCAGGGACAATCTGAGCCAAGAATTGCGCTTTCTGTGGGTATGCTTGATACGGGTGTTGATATTCCTGAAATATGCAATCTTGTGTTTGTCAGGCCTGTTTTTTCACATATCCGGTTCTGGCAGATGGTTGGCAGGGGAACAAGAAATGAACAGGCATGCAAGCATCAGGCATGGCTGCCTGACGGTAAGAAAAAAGACTTCAGAATATTTGATTTCAAGGTTGGCGGGCATTCAAACATAAAATATCACGAGTTTAAGGTTTCGAAGGAACGTGCACCGCAAAAGGATGTTATTACGAAGATTTTTGAAAACAGGGTTCAGTTGCTAAAAAAGCACCTTGATGGTGCGCAAAAGAAAATGATTTCAGATAAGATATTGCATGATGTGGATTCTCTGGATGAAAATTCATTTCTTGTGCGCGAAAGAGGCACTGTAATTGACGGAATCAAAAAGAATTCGTTTGAGTTGGAAAAGCATGTTAAGGAATTGATGGGCGATATATCGGCGCTTATGATTCTTAAAGAGGGAAGTAATGCATATGTTTCTTCATTTATTTTGCATACGGAGAAATTGTTTGGGTATGTTTTGGATAAGAAATATGATAAGATAGAAAAAAGGAAACAATATGTTCAGGATATGGCTGAAAATATTCTCCAGAAGGAGAATTTGACTGAGATTAAGAAAAATAAGGAAAAAATTATGAAGGTTCTTCTGGATGAATTCTGGGATGACCTGGCTTTTGATGATGTGGAGTTTTTGGTTACTGAAATAGCGCCATTGATGAAGTATTTTGAGCCAAATCCAAGAAGAGTGGTTAAGATTGATGCTCCGGATTTGGTTTTAAGCAGGGAGAAGTTTGAAAAGGAAGTAAAAGAGGACACTCGATTGATGAAGTTTCTTGAGAAAAACGCGCTTGTGAAAAAAATCAAAAATGGCAAGGGGGTTACGTCTATTGAATTGAAAGAACTGGAAGCGCAATTGTCTGCATTGAGACCGGAGCTGACGATTGAAAATATCCAAAAATACCAGAAAAAGGATTTTTTGCTGTTTCTGCGCGAGATTATTGGCTTGAGGCGCGATTACACTCCAAAAGAAGTGATTGAGAGTAAGTTTGATGAGTTTATTATCTTCAAGAATAATTACAGTTCCAGACAGCTTGAATTTCTGGAGGTTTTGAAGAAGGTGTTTGCGGACAGAAAGTATATTGAACTTTCTGATCTGGCAGAGCCGCCGCTTTGCTCTGAGTATCCGATGGATTATTTCAAGATGACTGACCTGAAAGCAATTGTCAGAAAATGCAATGAGATCAAGATGTGTTGAGATTATAAGATGTGATGAACCCCGCTTAATCGTCCTAAGCTCAATCCTGAGCCGTCATCCTTTAGGCGGGTCTTACTCATCGCTTGTGATTTGGGTGCGCAACCAGAGAAATATCGGAATTATGAAATAGGTCTACTCGGTAGACCTGATTCGATAAATTTATAAGCTTTTAGTTCTTATATTAGAGTATGGAATTTAAGTCTGTTTCAGCAAAGATGTCGAGAGAAGATGTTACTTTGTTTAAATCATTCTGTGAAAAAAAGGGTGTTTCTCCTTCTGAACTCATAAGAGAATTGATTTTGCGCGAGCTGAAAGTACCCATCCCACATACGGTTGCCGGGAGTAATATCATTCATTATGATAAAGGAAAGGATGTGTTTGTGTGGTCTGTTGCGCTTGATACTGGCGAGAAGATTGATGTGTTACGAAATGTTTCGCCGGATTTTCTTGAGGATTTGGTGAATATAATTGGCAGAGGTCTTGATGAGCGCGCATCGTTTATTGGCAAGACAAAAAAAGGGTCTGTGGCGGTACCTAGTAATATTTTGAGGGGAGAAAAATGATTAAAGAATCTGAAACTTTGGAGTTGAAGAGGTCTACATCGGAATTAAAAGAAGCTATTATTTCAATGGCTGCTATTCTCAACAAACACAGACGTGGAAAGGTATATTTTGGTGTGAGGGACTGCGGGAAAGTTATCGGGCAGGATATTGGGGATAAAACTATCAGAGATATCTCAAAGTCTGTTTCTGATCACATTGAGCCGAAAATATTTCCGAAGATATATCAACAAAATATTGATGGCAAAGATTGCATTATCGTGGAGTTTGAAGGTAAAAATATCCCGTATTTTGCTTATGGGCGGTCATATATGAGGGTTGGTGATGAAGACAGGCAATTGTCTGCAAAGGAGTTGGAGAATCTGATTTTAAAGAAGAACAGCGGGAAGATAAGATGGGATAGCCAGATATGTGAAAATGCAACATTAGATGATATTGATGATGCAATACTGGAAAAGTTTGTTGAGTTGACGAAAAAATCAAAAAGAATCAGTATTGATAAAGAGGATAAGGAATTGATATTGAAGAAACTGGATTTAATCAGGGATAATAAATTAACGAATGCGTCGATTATTCTTTTTGGCAAAAATCCATCTAAGTTTTTTCTCAATAATGTTGTCAAGTGCGGAAGGTTCAGGGGGGTTCTTAAGAAAGAGTTTATTGACATGAAGGATTATAGCGGCAATCTTTTTGATAATCTGGAGAGCAGTATTTCTTTTTTCAAAGACCATTTGAGGCTTGAGGCGAAAATTAAGGGTCTTTTGAGGGTTGAGGAATGGGAGATTCCTATTGAAGCATTGAGGGAAGCGGTTATTAATGCCCTGATTCATAGGGATTATTTTGAGAATAGTTTTACTTATATTAAGATGTATGATTCGGAGATTGTTATCGCGAATCCAGGGTATTTGCCTGAAAGCCTGAAGATTGCTGATTTATACAAAGAGCATGAATCGTGCCTGAGAAACCCCCTTATTGCAAATGTGTTTTATTATGCAGGACATATTGATACTTGGGGAAGAGGCAGTTTGAATATTATTGGTTTTTTAGCTAAGAAGAAGCTGGACAGGCCCCGTTTTGAAGAGAGCGGCGGGTCTTTTCGGATTATTTTTAAAAGACAGGAGTTTGGGGTGGAGAGAGGTACTGTGGAGAAAACTGTGGAGAAAACTGTGGAGAAAATGATTGACTTAATAAAGGAAAATCCAAAAATCACAGTTCAAGAGCTTGTTTTAAAAATCGGTCTTTCAAGAAGAGGTATTGAATGGAACATCTCAAAATTAAAAGAGAAAGGTGTTTTAAAGCGCATCGGTCCTGATAAGGGAGGTTATTGGGAGATTGTGGAGGAGAATTGAATGGATCAGCGTAAAATTGAAATTTTAAAACTGATAGATAAAGCAAATAATTCGAATATTATGGAGGATTATGAGAGTTTAAAGAGACAAGGTTTTGAGAGAGGATTATTGAAGGCGATGGTTAGTGAGGGATTGATAGGCGATAGTTATCATTTTTATTTAGAAGAGAAAGGCGAAAATGTGTTAAGAGATTATCTTCTTATTGAGGCAGGTAATAGGGAAAAAAGAACAAAAATTAAGATTATTTTCGATAGCAATATATATGATGAAATTGCTACAGGAAACCTCAATATAAATACAATTGATGAAGAAAAATTTGAGTTTCACATAACTCATGTTCAATTAGATGAGATACATGAGTGTTCTGATAAAGAAAAAAGAGTCAAATTATCGTTAGTTTCAACAGAACTAAGACCTAAACTAATCTCTACAGAATCTATAGCTTTTGATGTGTCACGATTTGATTTGGCAAAATTTGGTGATGGCAAGATGCTGAATAATTTGAAAAAGGGAAACAAAAGACATACTAAAGATGCATTAATTGGCGAAACTGCAATTAAGAATGATCTTCTTCTTGTTACTAATGACAGGATGATGAAAAAAAGAGTGAATGAAAATGGCGGAAAAGTAATGGACTTAGAAGAATTTAAAGAGATGTTAAAAAATGATTGAAGAAAAAGAGTTGCCTGATATAATTGTGACAGCTTTAGAAGAGCGCGAATTAGTCCGCAGCAAAACTAAAAAGAGGTTGCGTTATCATCAAGCAATATTTTGAGGAGATAAAAATGACTGATTTGAATATCTATTGTGACGAAGTAATAAGACCTAATTCAAATGGAATTATACTTTTAGGGGCACTATTTATCAAAGAAATAGATATGATTAAAGTAGTTAATTATTTAGAAAACAGGAGATGCCTTAACACTTCAAACCACAAATGGAGTTATACTTATGATACTTGTCCCAACAATAAATCATGTAAAAAAGCATTACATGATAAAAATAATACAAAAATACATTTTAGTGAGATTGATAGACATAGAGAGAGAAAAATAATCTCTCAAAAATGGCTGACTTCATTAAAAGTCATTCTAAAGGAAAATATTAAATTCAGCATCTTGGCAATTGATTTAAATAAGTTAGATTGTGCGCATTTTGGACGTAATAAAACGGATTTGAATATTTACAACCGATTCTTTAGAACATTGTTGAAGGGAGGAGTAAGGTACTTATATAGTAAAGAAAAAGTAAAAATAAAAACGATATATCATGATGAAGGAAGCCAAAATAAACACATATATTTTCCAGAATTGAATATGAAAAAATTGGAACTTGAAACATTCAACGACATAAATATAGAGAATAAAAAAATCGTTTTTCTAAATGATGACCATAGAATTTATCTTGAAAATAATGAAATGGAATCAGTCAGACATTCTCAGTTTATACAACTAATTGATATTATTTTAGGTAGTTTCTCACAGCTTTTATTTAATTTATCTGTTAAAGAGGAGAAAAAAGAGGTTGCTGAAGTCATGAGAGATGTCTTTGAAAGTATTTTCGATAGAAAATGGGAGTATAGCCACTCCATAAGTTTTTTTCCAAAATACAGCCTTGATGAGTTGGCGAAGATGAATCAATATGCTTTAAGTGACTTCAACGAAAAAAAGATTGAGGATAAAATCGATATTGCTCTAAAATATCCAGATAATTTTTACAATAAGAATGAACTGGCAATGCCGAAATATGTGAAAAATCAAAACAAGTTAACTGCGTGGTTTTAAGATGATTAAAGAAAATGAGTTGCCTGATGGTTGGAAAAATGTAAAACTCGAAAAGTTGTGTTTCGTTAAAGGAGGAAAAAGAATACCTAAAGGAGATACATTTTCACATACAAAAACGTCACGAGCTTATTTAAGAGTTACTGATATGATTAAAAAATCAATAAATACTTCTTCATTGAAATACATATCTGAAGAGGTATATAATAAAATTCAAAAATATATTATTTCAAAAGATGATGTTTATATCACTATTGCAGGAACTATCGGTTTAAGTGGTACTATTCCTCCCGAATTAGATGGTACATCTCTTACGGAAAATGCTGCTAAATTAGTTATTAAAGATGATAAAGTTCTTGACAAAACATATCTTGCCTATATTTTAGATTCTGTTAGCTGTCAGTTGCAGATAAAACAAAGAACTAATGCTGTAGGGGTCCCGAAATTAGCAATTTTCAGAATCGAAACGATAGAAATTCCTGTTCCACCACTTCCAATCCAAAAGAAAATAGTCGCCATTCTTGAGAAAACAGAAAAGCTTAGGGAATGGAGAAAGGAAGCTGATGCGCTTACGGATGATTTTTTGAAAAGCGTTTTTCAGGATATGTTTGGGGAGAAAAATAAATTTGATGAAGCAAAATTAGGCGAAGTAACAAAAATAATATCTGGATCTACCCCTTCAACTTCTAAAGAAGAGTATTGGGGAGGAGATATAGATTGGATTGCACCTGCTGAATTAATTGATGGTGATAATTATTATTACTTTGAAACCAAAAAAAAGATTACGAAAAAAGGACTAAAATCTTGTTCTTCTACATTGTTTCCAAAAGAAACAGTTATGTTAACAACAAGGGCACCAATCGGCAAGGTGGCAATTGCAGGAAAAGACATGTGTTCAAATCAAGGATTTAAAAATCTAATTCCTTCGGATAGAATAAATCCTATATATCTTTATTTCTGGCTTTTATTAAAGAAGCGATATCTTAATTCATTAGGTAGGGGGGTAACTTTCAAGGAGATATCTAAAACGATTGTTTCAAATATTGAAATCCCTCTCCCACCAATATCTCTTCAAAACAAATTTGCTTCAATTGTTGAAAAAGTTGAGGATATGCGCAATTCCCAAAAACAGTCAAGACAAGAAATTGATAATCTATTCAATGCGCTCATGCAAAAAGCTTTCAAAGGTGAATTGGTGGGCTGATTGGCGCAAAATTGATGTGGTGTGGATGAAAATAATTAAAAAATATGCTTTGAGTGAAGAGACGCTTGAAAAAGATATTGATGCTTTTATCCGGGATGCAAAAGACGGGCAATATCATTACGATTATAAGTATGGCATGGAGGGGCTTAAAACCATTAAGGCTTATTTCTGCATGATTAAAGATGAGTTCAAAAAACAAAATTATGCTGAATGCCAGGCATGCTACAAAAAGATTTTGTTTTTTCTTTTGCAGACAGAATATAATTATCTTGATTATGAGGACATTGTGGGAAAACTGAAGTTTGAAGAATATGTTGCAAACTATTTTACCTGTATGATTAAGATTTTTTCTGTTGAAGAGCTTTTCAGGGAATATATGGAGTTTCTTAAGGCAAAGGAAGATTATGATTTTGAGTCGTTGCACAAGACCATATTATCGGGTTTGCCTGAAGAGAAACTAGCTGAATTCAAAATATTGGCTGAAAAAGAAGCAGATAATATCAAAAAAAATGATTATGCTTTTTATGATGCAGTGTACTTTCTTTTAGATTTGGCAAAATCAAAAAAAGACAGAAACCAGTACGATATGCTTTGTGATAAATATGCGCATATTGTGGATGACTGGCAAAAAGAGGAATTTGATGCGGAGGATTGACTAATATGCTAGATACGGAATTAAAATCAAAGATAAACCAATTATGGGATAAGTTTTGGAGCGGGGGGATTTCTAATCCGCTCCAGGCGATTGAGCAGATGTCTTATCTGCTTTTTATGAAGCGCCTTGAAGATGAAGATATCGCGCGAGAACAGAATGCAGAGTTGAAAGATGAAAAATACATATCTATCTTTAAAGACAATGAAGACTGCAAATGGTCTGAATGGACAAACTTATCAGCAGATGCTATTCTTGCGCATGTTAGAGATAAGGTGTTTCCGTTCTTAAGAAACCTCGGCAGTGAAGATTCCCTTTATTCCAAATATATGAAAGATGCCGTATTCTCAATACCAACCCCTTCCTTACTCATTGAAGCGGTCAAAATTATAAACGGAATGCACATAAAAGAGCAGAATCGGGATACTAAGGGAGATATATATGAGTATCTTCTTTCGGAATTGAAAACTGCGGGTAAAAACGGGCAGTTCCGGACTCCGCGCCACATCATCAAGATGATGGTTGAATTGACTGATCCTAAAATCGGGGACTATGTCTGTGATCCTGCCTGCGGAACAGCGGGGTTTTTGGTGGCTTCTTATGAATATATTTTGAAGAAAAATACGTCTTCTGACTTCATTAAAAAGGATGAGCATGGGAATGAATACAATTTCAAGGGAGATAAATTAAATGAAGAACAGTGGAAAGCATTAAGGGAAAATACACTAACAGGGTTTGATTTTGAACAGACTATGGTTAGAATCTCTTTAATGAACCTGATGATGCATGGCATCAATAATCCGAACATTAAGCAGTTAAATACGCTTTCAACCAGATATGATGAAGCAAACCACTATGATATTGTGTTGGCTAACCCGCCGTTTAAGGGGAGTATTGATGAATCTGAACTCAGCGGGGATTTTACTATAAGGACTAAGAAAACGGAGATACTTTTTCTTGAATTAATGTATAATATATTGTCAAGCGGCGGGAGATGCGCAGTAATTGTGCCTGACGGGGTATTATTTGGGAATTCAAATGCACATAAAAAAATCAGGAAAAAACTGCTTGAAGAGTGCCGGCTGGATGCAGTTATATCTATGCCGTCCGGAATATTTAAGCCGTATGCAGGAGTTTCTACAGGGATACTTGTTTTCACAAAAGGAGAACCTACTGAGAAGGTCTGGTTTTATAATATGAAATCTGACGGCTATAGCCTGGATGATAAAAGGACTTTTATAGACGGGAGGGGAGACATTCCAAATATAATTGAAAATTTCAGGAACAGAGACAAAGAAAAAATTGAAGACAGAAAGGCAAAATGTTTCGTTGTGCCATTTGATGAAATTAAAAAAAATGAATATGATTTGAGCATTTCAAAATACCAGGAAATTGAGTATGAAGAAGTTCATTATGAAAAGCCTGAAGTGATTAAAGAGAAGATACTTGAATTGGAAAAGAAGATATGCAGAAGTCTTGAAGAATTGGAATTATGATGCTGGTTTTTGGGATTTTAGGTCAGGAAGAGCGGAAAAATATGACGTTTTTAGAAACATATTTAAAGGTGTAATCCTTAAAATAGGATTAATTAATCCTTAAAATAGGATTATGCGGTATTGTTGAACTATGACAGGAGATTTAGATGCTTAAAAAAGAATATGAGATATTTGCGCAGTTTGTTAAGTTTCCTTGGCAGCGATTTACGTTTAAGGAGATTAAAAAGCTTTCAGGGAAGAAATCTGAGGGCTATGTATATGATGCGCTTAAAAGATTTGTTGTGTCGGGGAGTTTGAAAGAGGAGAAGGCAGGGAATGTTGTACTTTATTCTTTAAACGTAGAATCATTAAGGACACAAAGCTATGCAGGATTTATTGCTGAGTATATGGCGTGGAATGAAGAACAGATACCATATAGAGATCTAGAGAAAATTGCATCGAAAATCCCTACGGATTTTTATATTTTCATTATCACAGGAAGCTATGCAAAGAATTGTCAGAAGAAAGGGTCTGATATAGATATTGTTATAATTGTGGATGATAATACTGCGCCTAAAAGAGTGTATTCTGAACTGAAGTATGCATGTGAAATGAATATACCGCCAATACATTTGTATGTTTTTAAAAGGTCTGAAATGCTTGCTATGCTTTTAGATAAAAAAGCAAATTATGGGACAGAAATTGCCAGAAATAACCTTATACTATCAGGTGGAGAAAATTATTTTAGAATAATGAGTGAGGCGATGAAAAATGGATTCAATGGTTGAACTTTACACTGAAAGGGCAAAAAATGAAATCCTGGCAGCCCAATCATTGAAGAGATTAAGTGAAGAAATAAGGTTCAAAGAGGATTTTCAGCTTTCAGGGGATGTGACATTTTATAGTTCGGTAATTTCGCATTCTTATTATGCGATTTTCTATGCAGCAAAGGCCATTTTGCTGACAAAAGGGATTAGAACTTATGCACCTGAAGTTCATAGAAAGACTATTGAAGAGTTCGAAAAGAATTTTGTTGATACAGGTATTCTTGATGTAAAACTTCTTGAGATTTACAATAAAATGGTGGTTAGGGCAGATGAATTGCTGGAAATATTCAGGAATGAAAAAGGGAAGAGAGGAAAGTTTACGTATCGTACAATACCGCTAGCAAATAAAGAGCCTGCGGAAGATTCACTCAAAAATGCGATGTTTTTTGTTTCAAATATAGTAAAGGTCATAGAAAAGGAATGATTATTTTCTGATGCCAGAGCAAAGAGGAACTAATTATGAGACAGATGGGGTAAAGTAAGGCATGATCATATGACTATTGCAGGGGAGCTGATTACTTTTCCAATTTTGACAATGTGTTTGCCTGATCTTAAACAATAACTTTATAAACTATAGTTAACAAATTGTTAACTAAAATTAACAAAATGTGAAGTATGATGGTTAGCAACGAAGAAATAAGGCAGAATTGGAAAAAGATTGACGGGCAGCTAAAAGAGGCAAGAAGATTTTTAGATGAAGAGAAAATAGATGATGCTTTGTACTTTGTCTGGATTGCTGCTGAAAATATTGTTAATTCCCTGAAAACAGCAGTTAATGGTTTTTATCTGAAAGACCACAGACAAAAAACGTACCTATTAAAGGATTATTTTGTTCTTGGAATGCTAAAGAAGGATTATTCAAAAACATTTAAGAGGCTTTCTAAATACAGGCTTGTTGCAGAGTTTCATCCCTATACTTCAATCCCAAAGGATTACAGTGAAAAAGATGTGGTGAATTACCTAGAAGAGATAGAGAATATGAGAAAAGAAACAGAGAAAATATTGTCTAAAAGAGGCGTTTTGAAATGATACTTGAAAAAGAGTCAGAAATACGTGTGCTGAGAGTCTTTTATGATGAACCTTTTGATTATTTTTCTGTTGCGGAAATTAGTCAAAAAGCGAAAATTTCAAGAAACTGGATTTATAAAGTTATAGATAAATTTGAAAAAAGCGGCATCCTGATGAAGTCGGGGAAAAAATACAAACTGAATTTTTCCAATGTCTTTTGCAAAAGACTGAAGCTCTTGTTTGATTCTGATTACCTGAATTCCATGAATGAGGATGTAAAAATGGATGTATTTAATATGGCGAATAAAATGCTTTTTGAGATAAATCCACAAAGTATTGTGCTTGTCGGATCAGTTGCAGCGCAGAAGATGAAAAAGGGCAGTGACATTGATTTCCTCGTAATTGGTGGAAATAGAGAGAAAGTTCCAATGTTTGTGAATGTGAATATTATTCTTCTTTCCTGCAGGGAGTTTAAAGAGCGGTACGCGAAGGGTGACGATTTCGTGATTTCTGCTCTTGTGTTTGGAAAAATAATCCATGATGATACAACATTTATAAAATTCTTTGAGAGTCCTTTGCCAATATTTTCAGAAGAACTAATCCAGGAAAAGATAAGGTATTGCGAAAAGCTTGAAGACCGGGTTTATGCTTTATTAAAAACTGATGTAGATGAAGCAAGAAATGAATTGCTTTACCTTGCCTTGCAGGCTGCGAGGATAATCCTGCTCAGAAACAGGATTGTTCCAAAAACAAAACATGATATTGCGCCGCAGGTATCTGAATTTGACAGGGAACTTGCGAAAATCCTCCGGAAATTACTGAGAGAAGAAAAAGTTAAGACTGAAGAGGTGCTGGACTATACTAAAATATGTATGCAGACGGCAAGATCAGTATAGGCATCGGATATCCAGAGAAGGTACACGTTTAAGTTGATAAGATAAATACACGGATGGTTGTATGCCTATTGGAATGCCTGAGATTTTTGTGGTGCAGGTTGCGGTTGCGAGGGTTTTTGGGTGAGGACGTAATATTAGTCTATAGAAATCGTTATTTTTTGTTTTCCCTGTTCCAGCTCTTTGCAGACTAAACTGATTTTTCCTATCTCTTTTGTGTTTTTGACGTGGAGGCCGCCATCGGGAATCGGTGCGTAGTCTCCTACTTTGGTCCATCTGAATCCTTCGCGGTTTTCGTCCCAATAGCTTTTTATTTCGAGATTGTTTTGGATGTCTTTGTTTGCCTGTTCTAATGCTTTTTCGATGATTTCATCTCCAATTTCTTCTTTGAAAACCAAGTATGCATGGTTTGCTTTTAGGGCGCCGGCAACTGCTCTTTTTGCGAAGTTCTTGTCGAATGGGCCTGCAAGCAGGTGAAGGGCGGAGTGTAATCGCATTGCAGAGAATCTCTTATTCCAGTCAAGATCCAGTTTTACTGTGTTCTCTTCCTGAAATGGGATTGGTTTTGGGAATATGTGCCAGATGTCTTGAGCTTCTTTTTTGGAGCCGGCAATCTTCATGTTGTTTATTTTACCGTAATCGCCGGGTTCTGTGTTGGTTTGCGGGATGAAGATTGTTTTGTCCAGAACTACCCTGTTGCCTTCTATTTTTAGGATTTTTGCTTCTATCTCTTTTTTGTACTGGTCTTCATAGTAGATTAGTTCTGTCATGTGGATATGTTTTTTATGGAATTTTATAAGAGTATTGTTATTGAGTGTGGGATGATGATGAGAGTTTAGTGAGGCGTTTTATTTATTAGCGCTTATATTTTAGTTTTTTAAGTTTAATTTCTTTGAGTGTTTTAGCTTCTTTTTATCTTCCAGACTAAAACGATCTTCATTTGAAATAACTTTTTTGCCGGTTTTTTGCTCAATTTCTTTTCTTGTGTTACCAGCTACTTCTCCGCCTTCTCTTGCGACTTTTTTGTTTTCTTCAAATGTTTCGGGCATCTTGTTTTTTGAAATTTCTGTTGTTGTTGCCTCTGCCAGCATATTTAGAACCAGTTCCAGATTGGACATATTGTCCCGCAGGTTTTCTTTTTTCAGATCCTTGAAATTTTTATATTCTTTTGTTGACATTCCTGCCCATGCTTTTGTGATCTCGTTGGTTAGAATTGCATATTCCATGCCTTCTTCTACCCCGCGCGTGTCCCATTCATCTGTCAGCTCTTTTCTTACTTCAATTGTTTTTAATCTCTGGTTAACCCATTCTTTTGAATATCCTTTTTTCAGGTAAGTTTTGAGCGCCCTGTCAATTGCTTTTTGAGGGTCTGCTAATTCGTCAATTCTTTCATTTCCGACTTTGGCAAGCCATAACTTGAATGGTTCTGCTTTTGGGGAAGGGATTGACTGGATCAATCTTAAAATTGATTTCGTATCCCCTACATCTGTCAGATAATATTTGCCATCATTGGACTTCATTTTCAGTTGACTACAATTTGTAGCCAACTGACTTCCTTCTTGTTTTAATCTTGTTTTTAAGACACTCCAGTATTTTCTGGGGTTAGCGCTCTCGGTTAAAATAGCAATTACATCAATAACGCTAAAAAACCAATCTTCTTTTTCTTCGTTCCATACTCGGCGAATCTGTTTGTCATTGAACAAAACAATTGAATTTTTCTCATTATCCATAGTATAACCCCTCTTTTTGCAGTTTTTCTATTTCCTTTGTAACCTCATCGATATCCTTTTGGATTTCCTCCAGAGGTCTCAATCTCAAGTGATGTGACATTGTGTGTTATTGATTTTCAATATCTTTTGCTGTTTTAAAGTATATATAGCTAACAGGTATAGCATGCCGATAGAATGTTCTTGCGCTGAAGTTTTGTAAGTGTTGTGGAAAAAGGAGGCTATGAAACTTGGGTAGAAAAGGTGACTGTAAATCAGAAAAAATGGGATTTTGCCGATAGAGAGAATATAGGAGAATTGCTGAGAAAATATATAGGAATAGGTAAGATAGATAATATTGTCATTAGGGGTTGGATGATGATGGGGGATTTAGTGAATTGTTTTGTGAAGTTGTTTAGGCTGTCTATTGTGTAGTTGGGTGTTTCCTGCTTGTTTTTGCGGCGGGGTCATAGAGGGTTCGTGAGAAGTCAAATATCACTGCTTTCATGGTTGATTATTTCTCGGGGATATATTTAAAAAGTGTGGAGGGCAATTAGTTGTATGCTTTTTGAGCGCAGATGTTTTTTGGCACTGGGTATGTTGTTTCTGTTACTGTAGAGTTTCTTGCGCTTTTTTTGGTTATAGTGCATTTTTTTGATGATGGTTAATTATGGTTTTGTGTGGTGATGATGTATGGGTAAGGAAAAGATGAGACGGATTGAAATTTTTGATACGACGCTTAGGGATGGTGAGCAGTCGCCGGGGGCGACGCTTAATATTGATGAGAAGCTTGCTATTGCGCATCAGCTTGCCAAGCTTAAGGTTGATACTATTGAAGCAGGGTTTCCTATTGCTTCAGAGGATGATTTTTCTTCTGTGAAACTGATTGCTGAAAATGTGGCGGGCCCGTATATTTGCGGACTTTGCCGGGCGGTTGATGCAGATATTATTCGCGCGTGGGATGCTGTTAAATATTCTGATAAGCCGCGCATACATACTTTTATTGCCACGTCTGATCTTCACCTGAAGTATAAGCTTAAGAAGAGCCGTAGTGAGGTTCTTTCGATGGCGAAGAAGGCGGTTGGACTTGCGCGAAGTTTCTCAGAAAGGGTTGAGTTTTCGTGTGAGGATGCGTCGCGGAGCGATCCGAAATTTTTGTGTAAAGTGATTGGTGCGGCTATTGAGGAGGGTGCTTGTGTTGTGAATATCCCGGATACTGTGGGGTATTCTGAAGTTGATGAGTTCGGGAAACTGATTAGTTATATCAGGGAGCATGTTGAAAATATCGACGGTGCTGTCATTAGTGTGCATTGCCATAATGATCTTGGGCTTGCTGTTGCGAATTCGCTTGAGGCTGTGCGGCGCGGGGCAGGGCAGGTTGAGTGTACGGTCAACGGGATTGGTGAGCGCGCGGGTAATGCTGCGCTTGAGGAGGTTGTTATGAATCTTAAGACGAAGGGTTCTTATTTTGGGTGTGATTGTAGTGTGGATACAAAGGAGATCTATAATACGAGCAGGATGGTTTCGCGATATACGGGTATTGATGTGCAGAGGAATAAGGCAATCGTGGGGAAGAATGCGTTTGCGCATGAAGCAGGCATTCATCAGCATGGTATGCTTGCGAATCCGTTGTGCTATGAGATTATGAGCCCTGCGTCTATCGGGAAGAAGACTGAGCTTGTGATTGGAAAGCATTCGGGAAGGCATGCTGTTGTGAGTGCGCTTGAGGAGTTTGGATATTCGTTTGATGGTGATGAGCTTGATTTGATTGTTGCAAAGATTAAGGCGCTTGCTGATAAGCAGAAGAGTGTTCTTTCGGATGATATTGTTGCGATTGCTGATGATGTGTTGTGTAGGTCTTCTGTGGGTAACCGGTATGTTGTGCTTGATGAGGTTAAGGTGACTTGCGGGAATAAGGTTGGCGCGTATGCTGATGTTAAGGTTAGGATTGATGGCAAGATGAAGAGTGCCTGTGCAGATGGTGTCGGACCTGTTGATGCTGCGACTAATGCTATCAAGAAGATTCTTGGACCGGAGATTGTGCTTCGGGAGTATGAGCTTAAGGCGATTACAGGTGGGACTGATGCGCTTGCGGATGTGGCGCTTGTGGTTGCGGGTAAGGATGGGAAGGAATATCGAGCGCGCGGGCTTGATGAGGATATTGTGATGGCGTCGGTTAAGGCGATTGTTAATGGGGTCAATATGGTTCGAAGAGGGAAGAAGAATTGATAGTTTTTTAAAGTATTGAGTGCTTTTTCTGTTGCTATGAGTGAGAATGAGAAACTATTTGTTTTCGATATGGATGGTACTATTATCGAGGAAGAGGTCATCTATAATGGAGAGATTCTGCCTTCCAGATGGACCCAGATTGCAATGTCTCTTGGAGATGATGCGTATCAACCTAACTTCGCCAGTTTGATAAAATAAAGGTCACATCACTCTCATAGTACCATTGAGGTGATATCTATGAGAGAAAATGTAACCTTCCCCGTAGGGAATGTATCTTTATTCGAGAAAGTTGATAAACATTACGATTTTTCAAACGCATTGTTTGGTAAAATCGGTGGTAAAGCA